>JADYZA010000023.1 GCA_020853375.1 Verrucomicrobiota bacterium
AAGTCCGTGAATATGCCCAAGGACAATATCGACCGCGCCATTAAGAAAGGTACCGGCGAGCTGGAGGGCGGATCACTGGACGAGCTGATGTATGAAGCCTATGCTCCGGGCGGTATTGGCGTTCTTGTGCAGGCGCTGACCGATAACAAGAACCGCGCGGCTTCCGAAATTAAGAATGCGCTCACCAAAAACGGCGCCAGCCTCGCCCAGCAGGGCGCTGTCAGCCGCAGTTTCCAGCGCAAAGGACAGATTTATATTGATGCCGCCGGGATTGATGAAGATACGCTGATGAATATCGTGCTCGAAGCAGGCGCTGAGGATATGCAGCGCGACGGCGACCAGTTTGAGGTTTTGACGGCTTTTACCGATTATTCCGCCGTGTCCGAGGCGATTTCCAAGGCGGGCATTACCGCCGCCTCGTCGGAGCTTACCATGCTTCCCGAAATGCCGGTGGACGTGAAGGATAAGGAGCAGGCGCAGAAGGTGATGAAGCTGATTGATGCGCTGAACGAGCTCGATGACGTCCAGAATGTCTATGGCGCGTTTGAAATTCCCGACGCCATTCTGGCGGAAATGGAATGAATAAAGTTCGCATTCTAGGGGTCGATACCTCACTGCGCTCGTCCGGCGTGGCGGTGATTGAGGTGTCGGGCCAGCAAATGCGGGCTTTGGCTTATGGACGGATTCACAATAAAGCCGCTTTGTCGCATACCGGCTGTCTGGCGGCGATCCACCGGGAAGTCGATAAGCTGATTACAGAATTTTCCCCCGACGAAGCCGCCATCGAAGGCGCTTTTTTTGCCAAGAACGCCAAGACGGCGATGATTCTCGGTCAGGCGCGCGGCGCGGTGCTGACGGTCTGCGCTCTGCGCGGTTTGCCGGTTTATGAATATTCGCCGCGCTCGATTAAGCAGGCGACGGTCGGGGCGGGAGCCGCCACCAAGGAGCAGGTTGCCAAGATGGTGGCGCGCCTGCTGGGGCTGTCAGAAATTCCGCAAGACGATGCCGCCGATGCACTTGCGGCGGCGATCTGCCACGCTCACCAACGAGGCTTGCCGGAAGCCTTGCGTTCAAAACCGGTTTAATGTAGTTTGCGTGCCCTGTTTAAAAAACAAGAAGGAGAATGACCTGATGGAACTCAAGGAAATCAAAAAAATCGTTGAAATGATGACCGAGAACGATCTCGCTGAATTTCTGCTTGAAGAAGAGGCTTTTACGCTGCAACTCAAACGAGGAACCTCTGGAATAACCCACGTTGTTTCCGCCCCGCAGCAGATGATGGCCGCTCCGGTTGCCGCCGCTCCGGTTTCGGCTTCCGCCCCCGCCACAGCTCCGGCCGCCGATGCGGATGCCGGGCTGGTTGCCATTAAATCTCCAATGGTTGGAACCTTCTACCGCTCACCGTCTCCGGATTCCGATTCCTTTGTCCAGATCGGGCAGGACGTATCCGCCGAATCGGTCGTTTGCATCATCGAAGCGATGAAGGTGATGAATGAGATTCAGTCCGAAGTGAAGGGTAAGATCAAAAAGATTCTGGTCGATAATGCCACTCCGGTGCAGTTTGGCCAGCCGCTCTTCCTCGTCGAGCCGGCATAAAGCGAGATTTGAAATTGGAAACTGGAAACTTGAACTGCGGGACGAGTTTTGAAATCTGATGTTTTCCGAATTTCAGGTTTCAAATTTCAAGTTTCAGCCTTAACCCAAAGGGTTTTATGTTTGAAAAAATACTGATTGCCAATCGCGGTGAAATTGCGCTGCGGATCATCCGGGCCTGTAAAGAGCTGGGAATCAAATCGGTCGCGGTTTATTCCGAAGCCGATGCGGAATCTCTCCACGTTCAAATGGCGGATGAGGCCATTTGCATCGGACCGGCTTCCGCGACGTCCAGCTACTTGAAAATGGCGAACATTATCAGCGCCGCCGAGGTGGCCGATGTGGATGCCATTCACCCAGGCTACGGGTTTCTGGCGGAAAACGCCCATTTCGCTGAAATCTGCCGGGATTGCAACATCACCTTCATCGGGCCGGATCCGGAAGTGATCCGCAAGATGGGCGACAAAGCGATTGCCCGCGACACGATGAAAGCCGCCGGAGTGCCAATCACTCCCGGTAGCGACGGCATTCTTTCCAGCAAGGAAGAGGCGCTGGCGCTGGCTCATAAAATGGGCTATCCGGTTCTGATTAAAGCCGTTGCGGGCGGCGGCGGCAAAGGAATGCGCGTGGCGCATAACGACGTTAGCTTGGCGCAGGGGTTTATGATGGCCAGCGCTGAGGCCGGAAGCGCGTTCGGGAATCCCGACGTGTTCATGGAAAAATATATCGAGTCCGCCCGCCATGTCGAAGTGCAGGTGATTGGTGACAAGCACGGCAACGTGGTGCATCTCGGTGAGCGCGATTGCAGTATCCAGCGCCGCCACCAGAAGCTGGTGGAAGAATCGCCCTGTCCGGTACTGACTCCCGAAGAACGCAAAGCGCTCGGCGAAGCCGGTGTGAAAGCCGCGAAGTCGGTCGGCTATAACAGCGCCGGAACGCTGGAATTCCTTTATGACGAAAAGGCCAAGAAGTTCTACTTCATGGAAATGAACACCCGAATTCAGGTGGAACACACCGTCAGCGAAGAGGTGACAGGTATCGACTTGGTCAAGGAACAGATTCTTGTGGCCGCCGGTAAAAAGCTTTCCTTCACGCAGGACGACGTGAAAGTCCGCTACCACGCGATTGAATTCCGTGTGAACGCCGAGGATCCCTACAAGAACTTCACTCCGTCACCCGGCAAAGTGGAAGCGGTGCATTTTCCAGGCGGCCCCGGTATCCGGATCGATTCGCACGTTTACAGCGGATATACCATCTCGCCGTACTACGACAGCATGATTGCCAAAATCATCGCCCGTGGCGCCAACCGCGAGGAAGCGCTGAACCGTTTGCACCGCGCGCTGGAAGAATTCACGATCAACGGCCCGCACACGACCGTGCCGGTCGGCATGGCTCTGCTGATGGACAACCGATTCCGTCGCGGCGAATACAACACCGCTTTCCTCGAAAAATTCATGCACGAAAATTTCTTGGTTGACCGATAGCAGGGAGGCGCGGCGATGAGCGAAAGAAATGTTCCTTTTTCCAGGAACTGGCCGATTCCGGAGGAGAAATCCGAAGACGCCGGATTGGGCGCGGTCGAGATACACAATAATGTCATCGCCGTTATCGCTCGTGAAGCCGCCAATCGTGTGCCCGGTGTGGTTGAACTTTCCGGAACGTTCGTTGACGAGCTGGTTGATATTATTGGCAAACGGCCTCGCGACCGCGGCGTCCGTGTAGCCATTGATTCCGAAAACACCATCGTTGTTAAGCTGACTGCTGTGCTCGAATACGGCGTTTATATTCCTGAGGTTTGCGGCAAGTTGCAGCTTGAAGTCCGCAAGTCGATCGAGGAGATGACCGGCAAGCGGGTTCAGGCGGTTAACATTTCGGTTCAGAGTATTCGTCGCACGGTAAAGGATGTTGCGGGAGGAATGTAAAATGACAAAGTTTCTTCATGTGCTGTCTGGTCTGGTGATCTGGTTTCTGTTCTCCGCTTTGGGCGGCGCGCTGATTTATGCGAACGGCCTGCGTGTGGAAGAAGGAATTCTCGGCGCGTTCTATCTGCACGACAGATGGTATGAGGCCATGGGCGCCGGTGGAATCATGACGCTGCTTTCATTGCTTTATTTGATCACGTTCGGAGTGCCGCGGCCTAAAGCGAAATATCTGTCATTCGATTCCGGAAACGGTTCTGTCTCCATCAGCGTTAGTGCCGTGCGCGATTTCGTCCGCAAGCTTGGTGACGAGTTCGGCGCCTTGGTTGGAATTGATCCGAAAATCCGCGCCGAAAAAGATTCCATCAGCATCGATCTCGACGTGAAGATTCAAACCGGCACCCGCATTCCAGAATTTTCTCAGGCTCTCCAGAACCGCGTCCGGGAAGGCGTTCACGATGGACTGGGTATTGCTGAGGTGAAGGAAGTAAAAGTTCGCATTCAGGAAATTGTCGGGACACCGCGGCCTTCCCGCCGTTAATCATTATGAAAAAAGACAGCGCACCCAAACTGGTTATCGTCGGCTCCATCGGCATTGACACCATCGAAACGCCCCGCGAAAAGCGCGTCGAAATTCTCGGTGGCTCCGTAAGTTATGCCTGCGCCGCCGCCTCGTTTTTTGTCAAAACCGGCATGGTCGGTGTCGTCGGTACCGACTTTCCGTCCGAACATCGGAACCTTTGGAAAAAAATGGGCATCGATCTCGCCGGGCTTCAGACCGAAGAAGGCAAAACTTTCCGTTGGTCGGGCGTTTATGAAGCCAATATGGACAACCGCCGCACGCTTCTTACCGAGCTGAATGTTTTTGAGCGCTTTACGCCGGAACTTCCGGAAGCCTACCGCGACGCCCCGTACCTTTTTCTCGGCAACATTGCACCGGAACTTCAGCTTCACGTGCTGGAGCAGGTTCGCTCACCGAAATTTGTGCTGATCGACACGATGGATCTTTGGATCAATATCGCCCGCGAAAAACTGGTTCAGGTTGTCGGTAAATGCGACATGCTCACCCTGAACGAATCCGAAGCGCGCCTTTTCACCGGCGAACATTCTCTCATGGATGCCGCCAAAGCGTTGCTCGCCATGGGGCCGCGGTTCGTCCTGATCAAAAAAGGGGCCAGCGGCAGTATGCTGTTTTCTAAAACCGGAATCTTTCTTCTTCACGCATTTCCTCTGGCGGACTTCAAGGATCCGACCGGCGCAGGCGATACCTTTGCCGGCGGACTCATGGGAGCGCTGGCCGAATCTGGCGGAACGGGCGAAACCGAGATTCGCCGCGCCATGCTTTACGGAAGCGTCACCGCCGCGTTCGGCGTGGAAGAGTTCAGTCTGGAGCGTTTAGCTGTTCTCGACCGGAAGCAGATCGAAGCCCGCGCCAAAATGCTTCGATCAATGTGCGCCATCAACTGATGTTTTCCAGACGTTGGAATTTCCAAGGTCTGTTTTCAACGGCTCAAGTCGGCCCAATATTCCATTTGCCCGAACGGGATGGAACGGCTAGATTTCCGGCCTTGTTTTCAATTTTTAAGGAAAGGATACACCATGGCGCGTTCGTATAATTTCAGTGCGGGGCCGGCTGTTCTGCCGGAAGAGGTTCTCAAAGAGGCTCAGGCTGAGTTGCTGGACTATAAAGGAACCGGCATGTCCATTATGGAGATGAGCCACCGCGGCAAGGAATACACCGCCGTGCACGAAGAGGCCATCGCCAATATCAAAACCCTTTTGAACGTTCCGGAAAACTACAGCGTCCTGTTCATGACCGGCGGCGCGACCACGCAGTTTTCTCTGATTCCGATGAACCTGCTCG
>JADYZA010000024.1 GCA_020853375.1 Verrucomicrobiota bacterium
CGCCTTGCCCGAAAGGACGCGTGATATCAGGGCGATTGATACGCCCAGCTTTTCCGCAATCTGTTTTTGGCTGACCGCCATTCCGCCTCCTCAAACTTTTGAGACAGTGAATTGTGCGAAAATAAAAAGCAAGTTTTCGCTTGCGGAATCAGCCGATAATTACTATCTCAAACAATTGAGATAAACAAAGGAGCGGCTATGAAAAATCTATTCGATCTGACGGACAAAGTGATTGCAGTAACAGGTGCGGCTGGCGTTCTGGCTGGGGGGACAGCTCAGTATCTGCAGGAGCAGGGCGCATATATTATCTATTTGGATTTGAAGCAGGATGCGGTGGATAAGACCGTTGCGGAAGCCAAGAAAATTTCTGACAAATGCTGTGGCTATGCCTGTAACGTGCTCGATCAGGCGGCACTGGATTCCGTGTACGAACAAATCATGAAAGATGTTGGCCGCATCGACGTATTGATCAACGGCGCGGGCGGCAATATGCCTGGCGCAACAATTGGTGCCGATCAGGACGTTTTTGATCTGAAAATCGAAGATTACAGCAAAGTGCTGGATTTGAACCTTAAAGGAACGGTCATGCCGACCATGACCTTCGCGAAAGCTTTCAAGGCTCAGCGGTCCGGCTGTGTCGTTAATTTCTCCTCAATGTCCGCCACGCAGGCGCTCACACGGGTTTTGGGCTATTCCAACGCCAAAGCCGCCGTGGACAACTTCACCAAATGGATGGCGACTGAAATGGCGCTCAAATATGGCGACAAAGTTCGCGTCTGCGCGCTGGCTCCGGGATTTTTCATCGGCAACCAGAACCGGGCTCTGCTGGTCAAAGAAGACGGCACATATACCGAGCGTGGCCAGCAGGTAATCAACAAAACGCCGTTCCGCCGCTTCGGCGAGCAGGAAGAAGTCTACGGCACGATCCATTATCTGATGTCGGAAGCCGCCAAGTTCGTCACCGGCGTGATCGTTCCGGTGGATGGCGGATTCTCCGCCTACACAGGGGTTTAATTTTCCATCTGCTGTTTTTGGTAGGGCCGGCTGGCCTCTATAGCATTTCACGATTCAAATGCCGTAATTTTGTAGGCCCGCTGTCCCCAGCGGGCGCGCCGGACGAGGACGTCCGGCCTACACCGGAAAATAGGGTACGGCATTTCATTCGTTATCTGCTCTAGCCGTCCGGCTGCTTCGTATCGAGCGGCGGCCTGAGGACAGACCGCCTGCCCTCAAGAGCCGCCCGATGGGACATCGGGCCTACAGTAAAAATGTAGACCGGGTGTCCTCACCCGGCGGAAACACGAAAAAAGCCCCGGAAAATTCCGGGGCTTTTTCCATTCCTTGGAAGGAACGATTAGTCGCGCTTGATTCTGCGGAGCAACAGAAGGCCCATGCCGGAAACTACAAGCAGGCTCATCGTGGCGGGTTCAGGAATCGACGTCATCAGCTGCACATCGTCGAGCAGAAAGCTCTGCTGCTGGTAAGAGCCGAAGCTGACACGGTCAAACGTGAACGGCGGTGTTGTATCGGCTGCGTTCGTGTTGATGATCGTATTAACCCCGTCTATGCTGTAGGTAAGAGACATGTGAGTATCATTTAGTCGTGTGACGCTGGCGATCACCGTGTGCCAGCCCGTTCCGGTCAGATCCATGTTTGGATTGCTACCGAATGAGAGGCCCCCTGTATCCATGCCGTTAATGGAGGTTGCCTTGGTTTCTGTAAGTCCCCCGCCGGTTGAGTCGCCCCAGTTGGCTGGGAAAGCAAGCCCAGTGGCATTCGTGGGAAGAGCTGTATTAAAGAACATAACACGAAACGCGTTGGCGGCGTTTGTCGGGGTCGAGGTGGCTCTAACCTTGAAACTCAACGTAAATGTTTCGTTGCTGGCCAGTGTGACGGGCGTAAAGGCGGAGTATGTGCCCCGGTAATTGGCGGTCATTGCGACGCTCAGCGCATTGTTTCCGCTATCGTTCGTTACGGAAAGAACCGCTGTAGAGATCGGGCTCCACGCGGTATCGCTGGCGAAATCTTTTCCGACTGTTACACCCGCGCCCTCAAACGTGTCGTTGAAGATCACAGCACCCAGTGCGATGTGGCTGAAAAACAACACCCCTGCGCTCATAACCAATAATTTTCTAATACTCATTCCCATTCTCCTTATTCGTTTCGGAAGCGTCTGCGGTCATTACGAAGTTAATGAACGCTCAACTTCCCCTCTTGAACACCCTCGCTTTTACGCCCCCCCCCCCCCCATTAGCAAGAAGTATTTTTTATTTCGGATAATAAAATTTTGCGGCGAGAGTGGTGCTCGATTTTGTTGTACGTTTAGTTCTGTTTTTAATAACAACTTGTGCGTTGACCTATTTTGTCTAAACAAGTACAACGAACACAGAATCGGGTCGTTATCCAAGGGTTGGAAAGTTTACCCCGACATGTTGTTTAACTAGCATCAGGAGAAAATCGTATGTTCACGAACTGTCCCGTTAGAACGATGAAGAAGGTTTTTGCACTCGCGCTGGCTTTGTTTTCCGCCGGCTTGCTTTCCGCCGCAGAACTGAAGTTTTACGCTCCGTTTGACGAGGGCGAAGGATCTGTCACTCAGGATAAAGCCGGACAGATTGAAGGAAAAATCAGCCGCGCGGTGTGGGTTGACGGAAAAGTCGGCAAGGCTCTGAAGTTCGACGGCAAGGACAAAGCCGAAGGTTCGATTGCGAATGTGGTCTTCGGCATATCGGGTTCCGATAATTTTCTGCACACCTTCGGCGGCGGCGCGTTCAGTATAACCGCCTGGATAAAACCCGGTTCGACTAAAGATTATCAACTGGGTTCTGAGATTTTGAATACCGGTGGCGATCGGGGTCCAGGCTGGAGAATGTATTATAATTGGAAAATGATCTACTTCAGAAGCGGTGATGGCACTGCGTACTGGGATTTAACCAGCAATGCGAACAACAATAAGGTTCGTAACGATGAATGGAACCATATCGCCGTGGTGCGGAATGCTGCCGGAATCGAGACGCTTTATTTGAACGGAGTTCAGGCTGCTCAATCACCAGCGGCGATGCAAGTTACAAAGAGCCCTTCAGGGCGCCTCACCATCGGCGCATACGGCGGCGGCGCGGCCTATGGCTTTATGGGAATCATCGACGAAGTGAAAATCTATTCGGGCGAGCTGACCGCGGAGGAAATCTCCAAGGAAGCCACACCAGGAATTTAAAACCCTTTACTTTATATTCAACCCATTCAGGAGAAATTCGTATGTTCACACGCTACCCCAAGAAGTTATTCGCATTCACGCTGGCGTTGTTTGCCGCCACCATGCTCTCTGCCGCAGAATTAAAGTTTTACGCTCCGTTTGACGAAGGCGAAGGATCCGTCACTCAGGATAAAGCCGGACAGCTCGAAGGGAAAGTCGCCGGCGCGGTTTGGGTGGACGGCAAAGCGGGCAAGGCGTTGCAGTTCGACGGCAAGGACAAAGCCGACGGCGTTACGGCGGCGAATGTGGTTTTCGGCATCAAAGGTGCCGACAACTTCCTGCATAACTTCGGCGGTGGAGCTTTCAGTGTAACGGCCTGGATCAAGCCGGATTCCACCAAACCGTATACCAAGGGTAACGAGATCCTGAACACAGGTTCCGACAAAGGTCCGGGCTGGAGGTTTTATTATTTCTGGCGGAGTTTGTATTTCAGAAGCGGTGACGGAACGGCATTTTGGGAGGCCGTCAGCAATCCGGCGAATGATAAGATTAATAACGATGAGTGGAACCATGTCGCCGTGACAAGAAATGCCGCTGGCATTGAGACGCTTTACATCAATGGGAAGAAGGCGGCGGAAACGTCGGCACTGGAGAACATTACCAAAGGCGCCGCAGGACGGCTTACGATCGGGGCCTACGGCGGCGGGGCCGCTTACGGATTCAAAGGCATCATCGACGAAGTGAAAATCTATTCGGGCGAACTGACCGCAGAAGAAATCTACAAAGAAACTTCTTCCGCCTCCTCCATTAGAAAGAGCGCCATCACTCTGGACGGACGCCTTGATGAGGAAATCTGGGGCAAAGCGACCGTGTTTGATTCATTTGTGGTGAACGGTAGCGTGGGCGGTGCGCCTTCCAAGGTGCGGACGAAGGGCATGATCGCCTACGACAACGAGTTTATCTATGCGGCGTTTGTCTGTGACGAGCCGGACATGGCATCGTTAAAGAAAAATGCGTCCGAAAACGGCATGGCGGTTTATCGGGATGACTGCGTCGAGCTGATGCTGGATAGCGATAACAACCGCGGCGATTATTACCACATCCTCTGCAATCCGCTGGGAAGCTACGGCGTGACCTTCCAAACTCAGGCTGGAATGGTCGGGTCGGTCGTGCCGGTATTCCGCTGTCTGACCGGGGCTGAAATCGGAAAAGATAAATGGACTGTTGAAATGGCGATTCCGTTTTCATCCATCACTCTCGACCAGGTGAAAAACACGGTCGCAGTCAATATGACCCGCACAAGACGCACTAATCTGACCAAAGTCGAAGAGAGTTCCATCTGCAAAGACGGCGCGTTTCACAAACCTGTTTTGTTTAGCCAGATGGAGCTGACCGGTGCCGATCTCAGCCCTTATGCGCTGGAAGTCAAGTATCCGTCTGTTGGCGACGTCGGCTTCAAGGGCAAGGCGATTCAGGCTGTGGTGAAAACCTCCGTCAAAAATCCGACGGCAAAAAGCAGGAAACTATCCATCATGGTTGCCGAAGATAAGGCCGGGAGCATCGCATCCTTTGAGCTGACGATGGCGCCGAATGAGGAAAAGGAAATCTCCGCGAATTTGCCGATAGAAAAAAGCGGTGTTTTCAATGTAACGTACAACATCAAAGAAGGCGGTAAGCTGGTTTTTGACTCCACCTATTCTGTCAAAATAGAGGATGTCAGCCCGTTGTCCGTTGAAATCACCAAGCCGTTCTTCCGGAACACCATCTTTGCCACCCAGAAGGCGGACGAAATAGCCGGAACAACCACTCTGAGACTTAGCCCGGCCGAGTTTGCCGGAAGCACCGCAGAGGTTTCCTTCAACGACAAGGACGGGAAATCTACCGCCTCCGCAAAGAGTCCGTTAACTTCTGCTGTCCAGAAGTTTTCCATTCCGCTTCCGGCCAATCTGCCCGCCGGGACCTACACCTTGGTAGCGAAGGTCGTAAAAGACGGAAAATCCTTGGCGGAACAGAAAACACCGATTCTTATCGCTACGCCAGCCAAAGGGTCAGAAGTCCGTCTTGCCCAGATATCGGATGACGTTGTGATGGTCATTGGTGGCAAACCGACCTTCCCGATCTGGTGGTGGGGTGGATCTTCTTATGACGAGATGGCCAAAACTGGCGGCGACGGAGTCATCATCCAAGTTACTTCCTCGGCAGGAGTTGCCGAACTCGACAAACTCCAACAGGCCAAGCAGTACGGAATTGTTTCCTTTAGCACCAGCTCGAACGCGAAGAAGCTTTTCCAGGATCAAAGCACCCTGTCCAAAGAGTCCAAAGAATATCTTGTCGCCATGGTGAATCTGGTGAAAGACCACCCCGCGTTGCTCTGCTATTATCTGAACGATGAACCGGAAGTCCGGGCGATCGATACCAGACTGCTCGAGGAGGCTTGTAAGCTGATCCGCGAGATAGACCCCAACCATCCCGTTGCGATCTGTAACGACACCGTCGAAGGCATCCATAACTATAAGAATGCGCAGGAAGTCTTTATACCGGATCCTTATGTCTGTCCGCGGACAGACGGGACTCTGACCAAACCCCTGACCTATATTGCCACGTTCATGGACAATGCGATGCGGGCCGGAGAAGGAAAGAAGCTGGTCGGGAATACCCCCCAGATTTTCAATTACGGCGACTTCACCCAACTGAACGGCCGCGCCCCGACGTTTGTGGAAAACCGCTGCGCGATGTATCTGGCCATCATTCACGGCGCCAGAGCGTTCAGCCTGTTTAAATATGGCGATTCAAGCTGGGCACAGGGCGATGCGGTCGCGAAGAGAGGCGGAGTTTACTATCCAGACTTGCGCGTTGGCATGCCGCCCCTTATCAAAGAAATCAAAGCGCTGGCTGAACCTCTCTTAACAGGGAAAACTCTGCCGGCCAAAGCATCCGATGCGAACATTCATCTCCTGCTGAAAAAGCTGGGCAACGACTATACTCTCTTCGCCTGCAATGTGACGGATAAACCCGTTTCCGCAGTGATCGATGTTCTTCCGGAAATGACGGAACTCTCCGTCGTTTCCGAAGGTCGGAAAATCAAGGCGGCGGGCGGAAAACTGACGGATGAGTTCAAGCCATACGACACGCACATCTACACGACCGGCTCCGCCGTCAGCGGGACGACAATCGAACAGATCAAAGCGGACATCCTCAAAGCGGGCGGCGTCTTCGAATTCAGCTACAAATAATTCGAAGTAGAGAATCGGAGCCGCATTAAATATTGGTTTTCCGGCTTCGCGGGCGGGGGTTTCTTCGTATGGAAGTTTCCCCTTGCTTATTTTGGCACCAAACGGTTACAAATTAGTAATAATGCGGGAGCGAGGGAGGCTGGTGACAGGGGCTTCCTATTACAAACACTAGAAAAGGAGAAACGGGATGAATATGAAAAAGTCAGCACTTCTAATCGTCGGCGGTTTATTTGCGGTGTCAGCTCAAGCTGCCTCCATCAATGAGAATTTTGACTCATATGCGCTGGGCGAATATGACCACGCATTGACCAATGCGGCCTCCATCGGGGCCTCAAGCTGGGTTACAAGCACGGTCACGGATATCGTGGATGCTAAGTTCGGCGATGCGGGAAACCATGCCTTGCATATCGGCGAGAAGCTGAAAAAAGGACCGAATGGCGTGGTTTTTGCCGGCGATGCAATTTCCGGAGCCGGACGTTTCAGTGCAAAATTTAATTACCAATACAGCACCTTTATTCTTGGGCTTCAGCAGGGAACCTCGGGCGTTGGTCCGTGGATTCAGGCTGAAATCTACGACGGAAAGCCCACGCTGACCTATTACGTGAACGGAACCGGTTCCGTTAAATTCGACAATCCGATGTCTCTGAATAAAAACCATGAGCTGGTCGTTGATTTCAATACGGACACGGACACGTTCACCGGAACATTGAACGGCGAGCCGTTGACGTCTGGCGGCGGAAAGGTAACGACCTTTGCGTTTAGAGCGAGTGCAAGTAGCATCAATTCGGTGTACGTCGGAATTAAGACGGAACGCGAAGCTTGGGTTGATGACATCAAGATGGATGCTGTGGCGGCCCAGTAATCTGTCGCGCAGAATTCAGAAGACGAAAGCCCCGGAATTCCGGGGCTTTTTTGTTGGGCAATAGGCTTCTTTTAGAGTTTAGGTGGTAGACGCGCCCGGGCTCGAACCGGGGACCCGCTGATTAAGAGTCAGCTGCTCTACCAACTGAGCTACGCGTCCGTCAAAAGAAGGCGGGCAATGTACGTTCCTCTCTTTGGTAACGCAACAAAAAAGCTGGTTCGCGAGAGTTTTCGATTAGCGGCGATGGTGCCGACCGGAAGAGTGCCCGCGCCGCCGCTGGCGATGCTGTTTCTGGCTGTTGCCGTGTTTCCATAGGTGCGGATACCACCAGCGGCTTGTGCCGCTCAGTAGAATAAAAAAAGACAGCAGCAAGGTGATGATCAGCGAAAGTTTTGTCCGGCTTTGCGCCGCCAGATCACCCTCATTCGCATTGAGAAAGAACGAGAGCGTCAGTAGGGATCCCGTGATTAGCACAAGACCCAGCAGCAGAAGGATAGGCCCTGGGATGCGCAGACTGAAATTCGGCACTCCTCCGTGTTGCGGCAGCATGCAAATCTCCCTTTTCTATTTCATTGCGAATCAATTCACTGAGAGCGAACCGATAAAAAATGGGCAAGGCGGGACTCGAACCCGCATGCCGTGAGGCACAAGATCCTAAATCTTGCGTGTATACCAATTTCACCACATGCCCGGCAACGGCACATAGAGAATACAAAAACCTTCGCACACTCAAGGGTTTAATTGCGTAACGGAAGAAAACACGTGTTTGGCTGGGCTCAAACTTGAGAGAACCCTTCGCGTTCCTTCATCGACGCCGCCCAGCGCGACTGCTTGGCAAGGCCGAGCAGAATTTTCACGTCATTGTCGGTGAGCTTTCCTCGGCTGAAAATGCGGCGCAGGCCCAGCATCATATGGTCGAGCTTTTCCGGCTCGCAGAAGCCGGTTTCAAGCATCAGAGCGCTCCACGCGGCATAAAGCCGTTCGCGCATGGCGCCGTCGGCTTCCGGCGAACATTCCGCCGGCGCTTCATAAGACGGGTTGTTTGCCAGCAGGAAAATTTCATAACAGCAGACCATGACGGAGTGCGAGAGATTGAGCGAGCGGTAGAGTTCGCTGGATGGGATGTTGATAATGTGGGTGCAGACGGCGAGCTCGTTATTGAAAAGACCTTTATCCTCGCGTCCGAAAACCAGCGCGGTTTTATGGTGCGCGGCGGAGTCGAGAAGTACCGGAGCGATTTCGCGCGGCAGAAAGGCGTGGTCGCGGTAGAAGCCGGTTCGCGCGCTGGTTCCGGCGACGACGGTGCAGTCGGCCACCGCTTCTTCCAGTGTTTGGAAAATTTGAATTCCGTTCAGCATTTCTTCCGCATGGAATGCCAGCTTGCGGGCTTCTTCCATATCGAACTGTTCGGGTCGCCCGATCAGCGCGAGATCTGTGACGCCCATGTTCATCATGGCGCGGCAGACCGAGCCGATGTTGCCCCCGTATTTCGGTTCGACGAGTACGATGCGGATGTTTTCGAGTGGATTCATAAATCAGCCGCCGATTGAACAGATCAGGGCGCACAACTGCAATGCAAAAGAACACCGGTACAAAACGGGGTTGAACTCGCAACCGAACTTCTGAATACTCCCGCGCAATGGCTGAAGCATCCAAACCCGCATCGCGACCTCTCTGTGTCGATCTCGACGGAACACTGGTGAAGACCGACACCTTTGCACAGGCGCTCATGTTACTGATCCGTACACGACCCTTCGCCCTGTTTTCTATTCCGCGCTGGGCCGCCAACGGACTGGCTGCGTTCAAACGGCGCATTGCGCAGGAAATTCAGCTCGATCCCGTCGCGCTTCCTTACCATCTTGATCTGCTCGGATTTCTGAAAAGCGAACACGAGAAGGGCAGAACGCTGATTCTGGCAACGGCATCGGATGCAATTCCGGCGGGCGCGATTGCCGCGCATCTTGGAATTTTCTCTGATGTTCTGGCCAGCGACGGAGACGTCAATTTAAAATCCGACCGCAAGCGCGACGCGTTGGTCGCCCGCTTCGGCGAAAAAGGTTTTGATTATGCAGGCAACGCCACGGACGATCTCGCGGTCTGGGAATCCGCCGCTGGAATCATCGCTGTTAATCCATGCCGGGCGGTTCGGCGGGCGCTGAAAAACCGTCCGGTTCATATTTTCGAAGATCGTCCGGCGATGCTGAAAGTCTGGCTGAAGGCTCTACGCGTTCATCAGTGGGTCAAAAACATTCTGGTTTTTCTACCGATGCTACTGGCGCATGAACTGACGACGCCCGCGCTGTATGTCAAAGCGGTGTTGGCCTTTTTCGCCTTCAGCTTTCTAGCCTCAGCCATCTACGTCGTCAACGACCTGATGGATCTGCACGCGGATCAACATCATCCGCGCAAACAACGCCGTCCATTCGCGGCGGGCAA
>JADYZA010000025.1 GCA_020853375.1 Verrucomicrobiota bacterium
GCGGCGGCGTTCCATTCACCCGCGAGCATAAACCGCTCAATCGAGGAGGTTTCCGTTCCCGCAATATTGGGGAATAGGCCCGTCAGACTGTCCGGTGGCGACTGCACCGGATCGAGCAGGTGGCCGTCATCATTATCTCCGATTTGCGGAATCTTTTGCGCGCCGACCGGCAGCAGTGCCAGAAGGAATTCCTCCATGGATTTCAGCCGTTGCCGGTATGCTGGAGAAAACGGAAACCCTGTCCGCATACCCAGCCGATCGCAGAACAAAAACATTTCATACATCATCCGGTGATAGGTGGTAGATCGTTCGTGGTGAACGCCGTCCTTCAAAACCTGATAGGCCATTTCCTGCTCCAGCAGAGAGCGGCTCATTGAAAGCCACCCCGCACCTGTCCGGCAATTTCGGAACAGGACGCCCAGCGTGAACAGGCCGGTCAGATCCGCTGCGAAATGATTGCCCCGAGGGTGCTGCGGCCCGCGCCATTCCGGATTGCGTGACAGATGAATTCCATGATGCCAGAGCGATTTTAAAAACCGGTTCCGGAAACTCTTGGATTCCCCACCGCTCATCAGATCCTGAAACAGCCACCCGGCGACAATCCAGTTGACCGCCCGGATAGCTATATCCATTGAGCAAACCCAGTTGACGCCAAAAGGTACTGGATTCGAGGCAATCCACTGATCAATCTGTTCACCATATGCCTCAAAATATTTGCGGTCGCCGGTCAGCCGGTACGCCAGACCCAGCGTTACAAAATGGTGCCCTCGGCTGAGTTCCCACGGTATTTTTATATCCGAACCGGGACTGTCCGCATAAACCGGAACCCGTGTGCCGTGGAGTTTTGAATCCCACTCATAACCGCTTTTAAAATCGCGGTGCCAGTTGATTTTCCCGCCCTCATAACTGATCTGCCCGCCCAGCAGACTGAAATTCTTCCGGATGAACTGCTCAGCCAGTTCGATAATCCGCGTCCGCTCTTCCCGGCAGGTATTCTGAGCAATGGTATCCTGTTGCGGATCGAACGGCGCGATACCGCAGAAATTCTCCCTAAAATTCCGCATCCGCCGGACAGGATAACGCAATCCGTCTGCGGCATACACCGCTGAAGCGAAGAGCTCCCCGGCTTTTTTTCCAAGCCGACGCTGAATAGGAATCAGTACGGAGCGATGATATTCTTGTTTTTTCATTCGACCGTGTGGCTAGGAAGAAACGAGCCTTCTTACAGGATGTCGAGCGGCGAAAGACCGCCTACCCCTGAACCGCCTTTGATATTCGGTACGAAAGTTCCCAAGTTTCACACAGTTCCTCCCACGGAATCGGGAATCTTTCATTCTTTAAAATCGCAGCATGGAGTTGCCGAATTTCCTCCAGATGTCCTTTGTCCTGCGCTTTGCTCACAAACTTTGCCGCCCCGTTGACCTCTTTATAGTCATCCATCAAATATGCCTTTTGATCACAGAAAAGCTCCAACTTTTCTTTTGACAGCGTGGCATCCCCGATCGCGGTATACAGCAGACTGCACACCGAGCCATCTTGATATTTCACTGTGGCTATAATGTTGTCGGAGGAACGAACCGTTCCAGTCTGGGGCGATAGGGCTTCGACCGCCAAGGAGCAGGCCGGGGACCCTGTGAGGTAGCGAAACACGTCAAGTATATGACAAACCTCTCCCAATATTCGCCCTCCGCCCTCCGCTGTTTGCGTCCAATGTGTGTACGGAAGATATCCCGCATTCATTGTATAGTGAATCATCAAAGGATTCAGCCTCGATTCGACCTGCTTCCGAAGAAACCGAATATGATGGGAAAAGCGCCGATTGTATCCGACCATAAACGGAGCTTGTGTTTCCTGAACGGCCAGACAGAGCTGCTTATATTCCTCAATAGTCAGACACATTGGTTTTTCAACCAAGACGGCTTTCCCAGCATAGAGGGCTTGCCCCGCCAGCACAGCGTGCGTGTTGTGCCGAGTACCAATCAGGACGGCATCCACCTCGTCAGAGTTGATGACGGCCGACGCGTCGGTCTCGAACTGACACCCTAGAATTTTTTCCGCTACTCCGCGGGCGGTTGGCGCTGATTGATCGGCAACTCGGGTAATTCGATATTCCTGCGCACAACGAATAATGTTGGGCAGATGCATGGCTTTGACAAAAACCCCGGCACCGATCAGCCCTATTCTCACAGCCGGGCCCGCCGGAGCATTCCATGCGGAGGCAATCTGCTCTGGGCTTTTGCCTTCTGGTCGAGTTGTAGGCTCCGCATAGCGGATTGTCACCAGAAGAGGTTTGGGTTCCGTTTGTAACGAAGCAAAGGCGGATTCCGCCTGCTCAACAGGATAACAGCCGTTCAGAATATCATCCAGCCGCACAGCTTTCCTCGCCAGCATCTCCAAGTAGGCCTGCATGTTCCTTTTTTCCGTCCAGCGCACATACCCGTAAGGGTAATCCTTGCCAAACCTCTCATAGTCTTCATCATACCGACCGGGGCCATAAGATGTTGATATTAGAAAATCCAGTTCTTTGGCATACATTTCGTTCCGATCGAACTCTCCTGCCACAACTCCGACTAATACGACACGGCCCTTCTGCTTGGATATGCGAAAAGCCTGAGATAAAGGTTCATTTGAGCTTGTCGCAGCAGTAATGATCACCGAATCCAGTCCGTATCCATCACTGAAATGGAATACTTTCTTTATCATGTCTTCTGATCGGGAATTAAAGCACATATCCGCGCCAAGCTTCCCCGCTATCTGAAGTCGCTTGTCATCAATATCCAAAGCTACGACACGGCAACCAGCCGCACGTAACATCTGAACGGTTAATAACCCCAAGACCCCGCAACCTATAACCCCGACGGTTTCCCCAAGTCTTACATCCGCACGACGGACACCTTGCAAGGCAACACCACCCAAAGCCACTGTGCTCGCCTCTTCCAACGACACCCCTTCTGGGACTTTCATAACAAGATTCCGAGGCACAACAACTTCTTCAGCGTGTCCCGCATATCCGGTGCCGGCGACAGCTACCCGCTCCCCTTTTATAAACTCAGGGCAGCTTTCATCCGCTTCGGTTACAACCCCTGCAGCTGAATAACCTGTAGGGCGAGCTTCAGCATCTGCGCCCTGCGCCTGCCTATAAACGGAAGGAATACCCTGACTCACCGCCTTCTCCAGCGCTTTGATTATCCGTCCAGGCTTTTCTATGATCTGGTGAATCAGCGGCTTCTTAGCCGAAGAAACAATTCCCATAATCTCGGTGCCTGGGCTGATACAGCTGAAGCTGACGGCAACCTTAACAGTCGCCGCCTGAAGCTGCGGCGCCGGAAGCTCCGCTGTAAAAACCTTCCCGCTTTTAACTAAAATTTGCTTCATCCTATTTCATCCTCTCATTATCCCATTGTCAGTCTTGGGGTCTCATGATTAAGCGTAATCCTTGTTCCAAACATATTTCTGCTTCATAATTCATCGTTATCTTGGCTACCGAAATATCGGCCAGCGAGTGCTGGATATCTCCTTCGCGCGACAAGGCAAAGCGGATTTCAGGCGTTTTGCCACAGAGTTCACCGAGAACCGCGATGAGGTCTAGGAGCGAGGTTTGTGTGCCGGTCGCAACGTTTAGCACAACAAAGTTGTGCGGAAACGGGTGTTGGTTGTCGGTTGATAGTTGGTGAGGAAAGGCAGCCCCTACTCCCTTAGCCCCCCCCGTTACATGATTCATTTCTTGTGGCTTTTCGTGGCTTTTCGTGGCCAGTAAATTTGTCGTCATTGCAAGGAGGTTGGCTTGGACAACGTCTTCCACATTGACGAAGTCGCGGGTTTGCTGTCCGTCGCCGTAGAGAGTGATCGGCAACCCATTTTTGATCCGTTCGGAGAAAATAGAAATGACTCCGGAATACATGGAGGAAGGATCTTGCCGCGGGCCAAAGACATTGAAGTAGCGCAGAGCAACCGTTTCAAGACCGAAACATTCGGCATAGACCTTCAAATAATATTCTCCGGTGAGCTTGGCCAAAGCATACGGGCTTTTGGGTTCTGGCAACATGCTCTCCCGTTTGGGTAATTCAAGATTATCGCCATAGACGGCTGCCGAACTGGCGAAAACAACCCGTTTAACATTCTGCTGCCGCGCCGCTTCCAATATGTTCAGTGTGCCGGTGATGTTTATGTCGTGATTGTCGCGTGGACGGCGAATGGAGTCCGGAACAGAAACCAAGGCCGCTTCATGAAAAATACCATCGCAGCCTTCCGCCGCTTTCAGACAGACTTCCGGATCGCGAATATCGCCCTCAATAAAGGTCACTGCATTCCAAACCTTGGAAAGGTTGGTTCTATGTCCCGACGAAAGGTTGTCGAGCACCGTCACGGCGTGCCCAGCCGAAACTAATGCATCAACGATATGCGATCCGATAAATCCGGCTCCGCCGGTAACCAGCATTTTCATTGTGGACTCCACATCCGCTATGCGACTTAACCGCCAAAAGCGCAAATTGCCGCGACCATTCGTTCCGCGGCATGCCCGTCCCATAGAGGAGGGAGGCGCGGAGAAAACCCGTTAGCGGAACGCTGGGCGGAAACAAACCGGCGGAAGGCGGTAAGGATTTTATCCGGATCCGGGCCGGTCAGTTCGGATACGCCGCCATGTTCAACCAGCGTTACAGGCCGTTCCGTTGTTTCCCGCATCGTAATACACGGCGTTCCTAAAACACAGCTCTCCTCCTGCAGACCGCCACTATCCGTCAGCAAAACCCGCGCCGTCATGTTGAGCTTGAGCATTTCGTGGTAACCGATCGGATTGATTAGAATGATATTGTTGCTCCGCACGACCTCTTCCCACAATCCGAACTGCTGAAGATTTTTCTTCGTGCGAGGATGTAAGCTCCAGACCAGAGGAAACTCTGCGGAAATTTCGCCAGTCAGAAGCCGCACGAGGGGCTCAAGAACCTCCCGGCTGTCCACATTGGAGGGACGGTGCATTGTTAAAACAGAAAAACCGTTTTCATGCAAATCCACCGCCCGGCTTCCAACCCCTGAATCGAGCAGGTTGTCTTTGATGATTTGATTGATGTCCAAGCCAGCGGCTTTGCTGCGGTTGGCTTCCAGCGTGTCGATCATGATGTTGCCGACAAATTTTATTTGTCCCTCCGCATGTCCTTCCCGGCGAAGGTTGGCGGCGGCGAATTCATCAGGCGTCAGCAAAAGATCAGAGATGCTGTCGGTGACCATGCGGTTGATTTCTTCCGGCATTTTCTGATCGTAAGAACGCAGTCCGGCTTCGATATGAGCAACGTTGACGTGACACTTTTTTGCCGTGATGGAGCAGGCTGCCGTGGCATTTACATCGCCAACCACCACAACCCAGTCGGGCTTCTGTGCCAAAAGCACTTTTTCAAATTCGATCATGGTGCGCCCGACCTGCTCGGCGTGCGAACCGGAACCGATTCCAAGATCAACATCCGGATGAGGAATGTTCAGCGATTCAAAGAAGGTGTGCGACATGGCTTTGTCGTAATGCTGTCCGGTGTGCACCAGAAAGTGCTCAATGAGCGTTTCCGAGTGTCGAGTGTCGAGTGTCGGGTGACAGGTGGCAGGTGGCAGGTGACAAGGGTCTGAGCTCTGGCTGTTATCTTCACCCGCCACACGACACTCGCCACTGATGCGCTCATTATGAGCGGCTATCGCATGCGCAAACGGCGCGATTTTCATAAAGTTAGGACGGGCTCCGACAACCGATACGATCTTTATTTTTTTCATAGTGACTCCGTTAAAAAATGGAACGCCCCTTGTTTGGCGGCTCACTCGTTGTGCTCAAATCAATGGAACTGGATTTCCCGCAGGATCGTATTTCAGATTCCTGGAACGATCGGCGATTTTTTTCGCAGGAATTCCGCCGACAACCGTATAGGGTTCGACATCTTTGCTGACAACCGCTCCGGCGGCAACCACCGCGCCCTCTCCAATGCTCACTCCTGGAAGGATGATGCAACGCGGACCGAGCCAGGCATAATCCCCGACAAACACCGGCTTGAAAACAGTTCCGAACATTGGATCGCGATAGTCATGCTGAGCGGTCCAGATCATCACTTCGCTGCTGAGGTTGACGTTCTTGCCGATCGTCAGCCCGCCCCGCGCGTCCAAGGTGGCCCGGTGTCCGACGACCGTTTTCGGGCCGATCTTCAGGTTGCGCGGCGAGCGGATTTCAAACCTGCCGTACAAAACTGCCGACGGACCAATCCGCGCGCCAAAGATTGTACGAAGCACCAGCAGCCGGAACTGCTGCGAAGGAAATCGCGCCAGCAGTGCCAACGATAGAAAATTCAACCCCTGTAAAAATCTGATCATCCGTTCATCCGTGAAAGAAAATCGGCGTAAGCCTGCTTAAGACCCTCTTCCAGAAAAACCTTCGGGGTCCAACCAAGGGCATTAATCCGTGAAGAGTCCATCAGCTTTCGAGGAGTTCCGTCCGGCTTAGAGGTGTCCCATTTGATTTCGCCCGTGAATCCAACAACCCGTTTGACCGTTTCGGCGATTTCCCGGATCGTGGCTTCTTTTCCGGAACCGATATTGATGTGGGACTGCACCGTGCCGGAGATGTCTGTGAAGGCCATGGCTTTGTAATTCGCCTTCTCAACAAGAAAAACACAGGCTTCGGCGAGGTCATCGCTATACAAAAACTCACGGAGCGGCGTTCCGGTTCCCCAGCAGACCACTTCCTTGGCGCCGCTTTGTTTCGCTTCATGGAACCGCCGAATCAGCGCCGGAAGAACATGTGAATTTTCCGGATGATAGTTGTCGCCGGGGCCGTACATATTAGTCGGCATGGCGGAAATGAAGTTTGTTCCGTATTGCCGGTTGTACGCATCGCAAAGCCGAATGCCCGCGATTTTGGCGATGGCATACGGTTCGTTCGTCGGCTCAAGCGGCCCAGTGAGCAGAGCCTCTTCTTTGATCGGTTGCGGTGCCAGCTTGGGATAGATGCAACTCGACCCCAGAAAAAGAAGTTTTTTCACGCCGTGTTTGTACGCCGCATGAATGACATTCATCTCGATCATGAGATTTTCATAGATGAACTGTCCGCGGTATGTGCTGTTCGCATGAATGCCGCCGACTTTTGCCGCGACCAGCACGACATATTCCGGCTTTTCTTTGGCGAAGAACTCCTCAACCGCCGCCTGACTGATCAAATCCAGCTCGTCAATCGAACGCCCGATCAGATTGGTGTAACCGTGGCGCTGAAAGGCCCGCCAGATTCCGCCGCCGACTAGACCGAGGTGACCGGCTACATAAATCCGCGCGGAGCGCGGAATGGGGTTTGAAGTTTGGGGTTTGAAGTTTGTAGTCATGTCGGAGGTTTGGGGTTGAGCTTTCATGTTTTTAGTCCCTTAAAGATTTTATTAGAGCCGCCAGCATGCGGCGAATTACGGTAATTTCCTGCATCAACGACTGAGTATCCGCTATGAATCCGAGTTTCTCGCTGATGATCAATTGTGTTTCAAGCTCCGCTGCAGATCCGTCGGCAATACGTAAAAAATGAATAAAGTCATTTGCATGATGACGAGCACTTCCTTCGGCAA
>JADYZA010000026.1 GCA_020853375.1 Verrucomicrobiota bacterium
CAATGACTGGATGCGTTTCAGCCGGAAGAATAAGGAGAATCAAAATGACTATGAAAAAATCATTGTTCGTAATCGCGGGAGTTCTGTTGGCGGTATCGGCACAAGCCGCCTCCTACTTCGAATCGTTTGAGACCCGTCCCGTCGGCTCCATTAAAGGTATGTCTGGCTGGTCAACCATCGGAAATAGCAATTATGTGAATATTGTCTCCAATCCGGCCATTGCGACAGACGGCAAGCAGTATCTCGTCTGGACAAATATTGGAGTGGCTAATGCCACGGATCCAAATGCCGTGACACGACTGTATAGAAGCAGCATCCAGAAGGCCGTTAGCAACCAGCCTGTCATGGTGGCGTGGGACTTCAACATGGTAGAGAGAAATCCGAGTGCATACACTTACTGTGACGTTATTCATGGTAACGGCGTAGGCGCTACGGTCACTAGGTTTTACTTTAACAGCACAGCGACCTTTGCGTACTACACCGCCGGCGGTGTCTCTGTAGACACGCTGGTGACATTCAAAACCAATAACTGGTACCGCATTCAGGTAACTGCGAATCTTAACAACACGTTCGATCTAAAAGTTATAGACTTAGTAACCGCAAGCAATGTGGTAAGCGTTTTGGGGCGAACCAACTACGTTGGCGCCGCCGCGATCACCAACGTGTATGCGTTGCAGTGGAATGTCGGCAACTCTACACCAGCGCGGCCAAGCTTGATGTATCTGGATAACCTTATTGTTACCGAGCCAAACACGCGGTCGGTCAATCTGGTGATTTTTAAATAATTCCGGAGAGGAAAGCTTATAGAGCGGAAATGTGATTTCTGTTTTATGAACCCGCAGGTTGTAAACGCCTGCGGGTTTTTTTATGCTCCGGCAACTTATGAATACAGATGAACAGCTCAACCTTCTAACCGCCCGCCATGTGGATCTGATTTCCGCTGGTGAACTGAAACGAAAACTTACCGTTGCCGCAAAAGAAAAGCGTGGGCTGCGCATCAAGTACGGGGCCGATCCTTCCGCACCGGACATCCATCTCGGCCATGTCGTCGGCCTGAACAAACTGCGCGAATTTCAGGATGCCGGCCATACGGTCGTGTTCATCATTGGCGACTTTACCGGCATGATTGGCGATCCGTCCGGTAAGTCGGCAACCCGCCCGGCGCTTTCGCGTGAGCAGGTGGCGGCCAATGCCGAAAGCTATAAGCGGCAGATTTTTAAAGTACTCGATCCTGAAAAAACCGAAGTGCGCTTTAACTCCGAGTGGCTTGGCGGAATGAAGTTTGAAGACGTCATCCGTCTCTCCGCGCATGTCACCGTGGCCCAGATGCTGGCGCGCGACGACTTTTCCAAACGCTACGCTGAAAACCGTCCGATCTCGCTGGTGGAATTTCTTTACCCTCTGGTGCAGGCCTACGACTCCGTCATGGTCAAAGCTGACGTCGAACTCGGCGGAACCGACCAGCTCTTTAATCTGCTGCTCGGCCGCGAACTGCAAAAAGTGTACGGACAGGAACCGCAGGTTGTCATGACGCTTCCGTTGATCGAAGGACTCGACGGCGTGCAGAAAATGAGCAAGAGCCTCGGCAACTATGTCGGCGTCAATGAGTCCGCCAAAGATATGTTCGGCAAGCTCATGAGCGTCAGCGACGAACTGATGTGGAAATACTTTCTGCATATTCTTTGCCGCGAGCCGGAGGAGATCAAAGCCATGCAAGCCAAGGTCGCTTCCGGCGAACTGCATCCGCGCGCCGTCAAAGACGAGCTGGGCCGCTGTGTCGTCGACCGCTTTGTGGGCGCAGGCGAGGGACAGAAAGCCTCGGAAGAATTCGCCCGTATCTTTTCGCAGAACGAACTGCCGGACGACATGCCGGATATTAAACTCTCTGCGGAGATCGGTGTGATTGATCTGGTCGTCAAAGCCGGCTTTGCTCCGACCAATAGCGAGGCCCGCCGCCTGATTCAGCAGGGCGGGGTGCGTATTAACGACGAGCAGATTTCCGACGTCAAAGCGGTCATCACGCCTGCCGACGGAATGATCCTGAAAGTCGGCAAACGCAAGTTCGCCCGCATTGTGCTTTAAGGAACCCGCATGTCCTCTGTTATTCTAAAAAAAGGCCGCGAGAAGAATCTGCTTCAGAGGCATCCGTGGATTTTTTCCGGCGCGATTGAGCGCGTTGAAGGCGCGCCGAGTGTCGGCGAAACGGTGACGGTTTGTTCGTTTGACCGTAAACCGCTGGCGCAGGCGGCGTGGTCGCCACAGTCGCAGATTTCCCTGCGTGTCTGGAGTTTTAATCCGGAGACAATGATCGACGCCGCATTCTTCCGCACGAAACTGAAAAACGCGATTGCCGCCCGAGGGAAGATTAATTCGAGCGCGCTCCGGCTGGTTGCCGCTGAGTCCGACGGACTTCCCGGACTGATCATCGACCGCTATGCGGACTGGATTGTCTGTCAGTTTCTGTCCGCCGGTTCCGAACATTGGAAAGAAACCATTGTCACTTTGTTGCAGGAATTTTTCCCCGGACTTTCCATCTACGAACGTTCCGATGTTTCGGTGCGCGAAAAGGAAGGCTTGCCGTCGCGTTGCGGCGTGCTGAGCGGTACGGAGCCGCCGGAGCATGTCGAGATCAACGAAAACGGCATGCGCCTGCTGGTGGACATTAAGGGCGGACACAAGACCGGTTACTATCTCGATCAGCGCGACAGCCGCGCCGCCGTGCGGAATTGGGCCGAAGGGCGCAACGTGCTCAACTGTTTTTCCTATACCGGCGGATTCGGCGTCGCCGCGCTGCTGGGCGGCGCAAAGCATGTTCTGCAAATGGACAGCTCTGAGCCTGCGCTGGATATTGCACGGAAGAACGCCGGACTGAACGGACTTGATCCGGCGGCGTCTGAATATATGTGCGGCGATGTGTTCAAGGAACTGCGACGTTTCCGCGACTCGCGCCGCGATTTTGACCTGATCATTCTCGATCCGCCGAAGTTTGTGGAATCACGCGGTCAGCTCGAAGGCGGCGCGCGCGGCTATAAGGATATCAATCTGCTGGCGTTTAAACTGCTCCGTCCGGGCGGACTGCTCTTTACTTTTTCCTGTTCGGGTCTGATGGAGATGCCGCTGTTTCATAAAATTGTCGCTGATTCCGCGTTGGATGCTGGACGCAGCGCGCAGATTCTGGCGGTTTTAAATCAGTCTCCGGATCATCCGATTGCTCTGAACTTTCCGGAAGGGGCTTATCTCAAAGGGCTGATTTGCCGAGCAGAATAAAAGTTTCCTAACCTTGGAAATCCCATATATATTCGCCCGTGTTTTAAATCTCATAGGAGTGCGGGGGAAGTGAGTATTGTCTGCAAAAGTCCTGAAATGGGTATCGCGTTTCCGGAGCCGATCCAAACATCGGAAGGCATCCGTATCAGGGTTGTCCGCGATTTTGATGAGCTGGAGTCTTATGCTGAGGCGTGGAACCGGATCGTTCGGGAATCCGGAGTTAATCCAACGATGTCTCACGCATGGGTTTCTTCGCATTTGCAGGCGCGGCTGAATCCTGGCGATCTTTGGTTTTGCCTGCTGGCTTTTGATGGCGACTGTTTGGTTGGAGTTCTTCCGGTGGTCACTGTTCCGCGCCGCTGGCCGGGCAGGTGTAAATGCTTTCGTTTTGAAACGCCGTATGATGTGTTCACTACGGGTGCGGTTGAGCCGCTGGTTGTCAGCGGTTATGAAATGCGGGTCTGTCCCGCTTTCCATGATTATTTATGGAGCATTCCAGCCAACTGTTCATGCCTGAGATTGCGCGGGTTGCCGGAGAGTCGCATCAGCCATATAACAGACCGCCGGGTTTTCCGCCGGAGCAGTTCTATTGTGGATATCGAAGGTTCTGAAACCTATATTCCCGTGCAGGGTAATGCGGAGGGATATTTCGGCGGCTTGTCTAAAAACTTTCACCGCAACTACTGCCGGATTGGACGGCGTATTCAGGAGCAGCTTGGAGTCCAGTTCCGTTTCGAGACCGGCAATGCGGACGTCAACGCCGAACAGTTTATGGATATTGAACATCAGGGCTGGAAGGCGCAACGAAAGACATCGATCCGCTCCGATGAGTCGTATATGAATTTTTTCCGCCTGCTGACCCGTCGCATGGAGGAGCAGGGCTGGTTGCGCTGGGCGTTTCTGGATATTGACGGAGAACCTGCCGCCGGACAGTTTATGGTGCAGAGCGGCGAGACGCTTTATGTCGTGAAGATCGGATTCAACGAAAAGTTTTCCAAGCTTTCTCCTGGAGCCGCGCTTTTCGGGCACATTATCGAGAAGGCTTTTGAATCTTCTGGCGGGGTGAAGGAAATCAATTTCATGTCCGGCTACACTTGGATGAAGGATTGGAATGTCCAGTCGCGGAATCTGGCCAATATCGCCTTTTTTCCTGAACGTGCCAGCTGCTGGGGCCTTTGCAAACAGCCGATGCAGATGCGCGCAATGCTCAATAGAAATCAGAAGCTGAAGAGCGCGGTTAGCCGACTGTCAAACCGCCTTTTCAATCCGTGAGATTCCAATAGTCGGAAGCCGGAATTTCCTTGAGCCGGAACGATGATTCCGTTTCTATCCGCTCTCTGAAAACAATACCGGAGGGTTATTTTGAAAAAGCTGTCCATTGTGCTGGTCGTTCTGTCCATGATTCTTGCGTCCGCTGTTCTGGTTAGCTGGCTGCGGTGCCAGGAAAGTTACCGCGATCATAAGGGGCGTTCGGCTCTTCGCTATACGCAGGAGGAAACGCTGTGGAAGCAGATCGACTACCGCGCTTTTTTAACTCTTAACGGCACGATGAAAAACTGTCCGGCGATGCAGGTGATTTGGGGTGTGGGCAATCATCGCGCGTTTGACCTGTTTGCCGCCGCCTGGATGGGTCTGCTGTTTGTCATCTACTACATTCGCAACCCGCGCAATGAGAGCCGGGAAGAACTTGTACGGTTCGGTCTCTACATGACGATCACGCTTTTGCTGGTTTCCGCCATTTCCGAACTGGCCATCCATTTTCAGCGCCTTTCACCCGGGGCGACAGAAGAGCTGCGAAACCGGGCTGTTTTACTCACCGACTTGAAAGATCGTATTACCTGGACTGTTAAAATTGCCTCCAGCAACAGTTTCCCCGGCGACCATGCCATGGTGCTGATGTTTATCGGCTCCTATATCATTTACCGATTGCGCTCGTGGTATGGCTGGGCCGCCGCCTTCGGCATTATTGCTTTCATGCTGCCTCGTTTGGCTGGTGGCGGATATTGGCTTTCCGACATTCTGGCGGGCAGTTTGTTTTTCTACCTATTCTTTTTCCCTCTCTTCCTGTTCCAGCCTTTTCAGGAGTGGAGCCTGGCCCGCCTGCGTAAACCAGCCGGGTGGATTTATGGGAAACTTCGTTTTCTCGAACGAAGCTAGGCGGTGGTTATCAATTTTTCCAGAAATTGGAAAAACGGTCAGCGGTTTCGAGCAGCGGTTGTCCGATGCCAAGCCGCCATAGAATCCGCACGGTGGAGATCGGTTCCGCCGCACGCACTTCGCGGAAACTCGGCATCATGATTCCGGCAGCCAGAGTCCGCGCCACGGCGGAGATGAGAAAGACCAGCGGCAACGAAGAACGGAAGACAATGTGGGCCGCGCCGATATGCAGTTCCGACGGCAGGTGTTCAGCAAGCGGCGCCCCGATGAGCACACCTCCCGCGACCGAGAAAAGGCCGTTCACCAAATTGTAGTAGCTGAATGCGCGGGCGCGTTTGGGCTGGCTGACGGCGTCGTAGACGAAATTGGAGGAGGCGAGAGTAAATCCAGACCAGCATGCGCCGGAAAGAATCTGTCCGAGGAGTAATACCGTGTAGTTGCTAGTGGCGAGCCAGATGAGTGGAAGCAATGGCGCAATGCAGCTGGTGGCAATCAGGATGGATCGGTTGCCGTGCCGATCACTGAGCGCGCCCCACCAACGAACAAAAAGGGTTTGCGACAGCAGAAAGACCGAGATGCTGAGGGTGAACTGAAGATACGACCAGTGGAGGTCGCGCAACATATAGACGGCGAAGAAAGGCCCGGAAATCTGTACCGTGCCGTTGATGAGTGCGATGGCAAAAGTGAATCGGGCGAAGTTCGATCGCGGCGTGGCGCGGACGAAATCGAGGAATGAAAAGTACTCATCTTCCTGCGCTTTTTGAATCGGCGCATCGTAATGTCGGCGCATAAAACATGCGCCGATCAACCGTGCCAGGCAGGCGATGAAAAACAGGAAGCCGAATCCGACGACCGGATGGCCCAGCAGTTTCCAGCGGTTCATAATCCAGCCCGCCAGCAGCATGGATACAACCATGACACTCATAGTGATACGTGTGCGATTGGAGAAATAGCGCCCACGGTCGGCCTGATCCACCACGTCGCCCATGAGACTCATCCAGGGCGGGGCGGAAAACCCGAAGGCAAAGAAGCAGACAGTGATGGTGAGGAGTAAAGCCGGGATCTGACTTGCCGCTGGAAGCAGTATTGGAAGAATGAACAGCGGCAGGTAGGCCAGAGCCTGGATCAATGTGCCGGTCAAAATAATCGGGTTGCGCCGTCCGATCCGGTCGAGCGATGCAGACCCAGCCAGCTGGGCGATGGCGGCGGTCAGCACGGGGCCGGTTCCGACGAAAGCCATTGCTAGATTCCCGGCGCCTAGAAACAGCGCGAAGGGAGCAATATAGGTTTCGCCGAAGCCCCACATGACGGACCAAAACGACCCTTCCCAGAGGGAAAGCCGTTGAGTTTTTTGTCTGAGAATCGCCGTATCCGAAGTGTCTGGCGCAGCGGTGAGGCCGCGCACGACTGAAAAGAAGTTCTTCATAGATTATTCTGGATGGCGGCAGCGACGAAATCGCGGAAGAGCGGGTGCGGAAGCACTGGCTGGCTCTTCAGTTCCGGATGCGCCTGTGTCGCGACGTACCACGGATGTTCGGCCAGTTCGATCATTTCAACCACGCCGATATCGGGGTTTGTGCCCGAAATGATGAGCCCGTCTTTTTCGAGCTGCTCGCGGTAGTGGTTATTGACCTCGTAACGGTGACGGTGGCGTTCTGAGATTTTCTTTTCGCCGTAGGCTTTGAGCGCCTTCGTGTCTTTTTCAAGCACACACGGGCAAGCTCCAAGGCGCATGGTGCCGCCTTTTTCCGTGACAGCCCGCTGCTCTTCCAGAAGGCAGACGACCGGATGTTCTGTTTTTACGCCGCGTTCCTCGTCGAATTCCGTCGAATGCGCTCCGGCCAGACCACAAACGTTACGGGCGAATTCAATCACTGCACATTGCAGACCGAGGCAGATTCCAAGGAATGGAATTTTATTTTCACGGGCATACTGCGCCGCGCGGATTTTGCCTTCCATGCCGCGCGAACCGAATCCGCCGGGAATCAGAATGCCGGCGACGGTTTTTAGAATGTCGGGAGTCTTTTCGACTTCTTCGGCGTTGAATTTGACAATTTCAACTTCATATTCCGCGGCGTAACCGCCGTGGTAAAGCGCTTCGTAGATGGATTTATAGGCGTCCTGAAGTTCGGAATATTTTCCGACGACGCCGATGCGCACCTTGCCTTTTGGATTTTTGATGACAGAAATCAGCTTCTGCCAGTCCTTGAGCGATTTGGTAGGCTTCGCGATGCGGAAGTGGTTAAGAATCAATTCGTCCACGCCCTGTTCGGCGAGCACCAGTGGAATTTCGTAGATCGAGGTTTCGACATCTTTTTCAACGATGACGCACTCTTTGGACACATTGCAGAACATGGCCAGCTTATCGATGTGCTCATCGCTCAAATCCACCTCGGTACGGCAGACGATAATGTGCGGCAGGATGCCGATTTCGCGCAACTTGGCGACACTCTGCTGTGTCGGTTTGGTTTTCACTTCGCCGGCGGCCCGGATGTAAGGAACGTAGGTGAGGTGAATGTACATGGAATTATCACGACCGACATCCGCGCCGAGCTGGCGCAAGGCTTCAAGGAAGATGAGGCCTTCGATGTCGCCGACGGTGCCGCCGAGTTCAATCACGATCACGTCCGGGTTTTCAGCTTCAAGCTGGCGGATCTTAAATTTAATCTCGTTGGAAATGTGCGGAATCATCTGCACGGTGGCACCGAGATAGTCGCCGCGCCGTTCTTTGTGGAGAACATCCCAGTAGATTCTTCCGGCGGTGATATTGCTCTTCTGCGAGGTGGGCTGGCCGGTGTAGCGCTCGTAATGGCCGAGATCGAGGTCGGTTTCTGCGCCGTCGTCGGTGACGTACACCTCGCCGTGCTGATAGGGGCTCATGGTGCCTGGGTCGACATTCAGATAGGGGTCGAGTTTCAACATGCGGATGTTCAGTCCGCGGTTAATCAGAAGACGCCCGATAGATGCGGCGGTGATGCCTTTGCCGAGAGAAGAAACAACGCCGCCAGTTACGATAAGATATTTGACCATTTTCTGTTCCATAGTCCTGTTTAGAGTGCCCGTGCTACGGGAAGGCACTTTAGGTAGGTCGCGCAGGGTTGTCGAAAGAATAGTTCCAAGGTTTGGAAAAAATATTCCAAACCTTGGAAACAGGTAATTCGGGCACAAAAAAACGGCCCCTGCAATTTGCAGAGGCCGTGCTTAACTGCTTATCAGGCAGCCGGTTCGAAGTAATCCTTACCCACACCGCATTCCGGACAAACCCAATCATCTGGGATGTCTTTGAACGCTGTGCCAGCGGCGATACCGTGTTCCGGATCGCCGACGGCTGGATCGTAGATGTAACCGCAAGGTACGCAGGCATATTTTGTCATGACATATTCTCCTTTTTTGAAAACTACATGATCTTACCGAGATTTTCCATAAATGCCATCCGGCGTTTGGCATCTTCTTCCGCCTGCTTGAAGAGCGATTCCGCTTCGAGCGGGGCGGCTTTAAGCAACGCGGTGTAGCGGCGTTCACTGCGGATGAACTCCTGGAAGTTGCCTGTCGGCGGCTTGCTTTCCCATGTGAAGCGTTTGCCTTCTTCGCCAGCCGGATTGTAGCGGTAGAGCGGCCAGTAACCGCACTCCACAGCCCGTTTTTCTTCCAGCTGCGTCTTCATCATGTCGATGCCGTGCGCAATACACGGAGCGTAGGCGATGACGATCGACGGGCCGTTGTAGGCCGCGGCTTCCATCAACGCTTTTTGCGTCTGCATGCGGTTGGCTCCCATCGAAATCGAGGCGACGTACACATAGCCGTAGCTCATGCACATGAAGCCAAGATTCTTTTTACCCATCCGCTTGCCGGCGGCGGCGAACTGAGCGACCGCGCCGATCGGGGTGGACTTGGACATCTGTCCGCCGGTGTTGGAGTACACTTCGGTATCGAGCACCAGAATGTTGACGTTCTTGCCGGAGGCGACGACGTGGTCGAGGCCGCCGTAACCGATGTCGTAGGCCCATCCGTCACCGCCGAAGATCCAAACGCTCTTGTCAGCGAAGAAATCCTGCAGTTCAGTGATCTTGGCCAGCACTTCCTTCAGCTCGCCCGAAGCGACTTTGAGCGCGCCCGGCAGAAGCATCTTGACGGAATTTTGCGCAATCACGGCGGCGTCGCTGACGGTATTACCCGTTTCGAGCGCTTTGGTCATTGCGGCGGCGAGGTCTTTATCAACACCCAGTGCGACAGCCCGTGCGGTCAGATCGCCGAGCATCTTGCGGTTCTGATCAACGGCCAGACGCATACCGAGGCCGTATTCCGCGTTGTCTTCGAACAGCGAATTGCCCCAAGCCGGGCCGCGGCCTTCCTTGTTTTTGCAGTACGGAACCGCCGGGAAGGTTCCACCGTAAATGGAAGAACATCCTGTGGCGTTGGCGACCATCATGTGTTCGCCGCAAAGCTGGGTGACCAGTTTTACATAAGGAGTTTCGCCGCAACCGCCGCAAGCGCCGGAGAACTCAAACAGCGGCTTCTTGAACTGAACGCCTTTGAGCGTCGATTCGGCCGCGCCGTCGAGTACATTGTCCGGAAGCGCTTCGAAGAACTCGGCGTTCTTCCGTTCGCCAGCTTCGCGCTCTTCCTCAATCGTTTTGAATTCGAGCGCCTTGGTCTTGGCTGGGCAGGTCTCAACGCAAACGCCGCAACCGGTGCAGTCTTCGATGTAGACCTGAATCTTGTATTCCAGATTGCGGTCGTTTTTGGTGTTCGACTTCAGTGTGCAGAAACCTTCCGGCTTCTTCGTCAGGTCTTTCGGGTCCATCTGCTTGGCGCGGACAACTGCGTGCGGGCAGGCCATGACACACTGGTTGCACTGAATGCAGTTTTCTTTGACCCAGTGAGGAACGCGCGGAGCAATCCCGCGTTTTTCCAGCGCGCTGGTGCCGGTTGGCAGTACGCCGTCGAACGACATTTTTGAAACCGGAACGTCATCGCCTTTCAGCAACAGCACCGGTTCCATCACATCTTTGGCGAAACAGCCGGGTGCTTCGTTGATCAGCGTCGGGAACACAAAGGACTTGGTGATCGTTGCCGGAATCTTGACCTGTTCGAGTGCGGCGCAGGCTTTATCCACGCAGGCCCAGTTCATCTTGATGATGTCTTCGCCTTTTTTGGCGAAGCTCTTCTTGATGGCGTTTTTGATCAGCTCAATGGCCTTGTCCTGTTCCAGCACGCCGGAGAGTTTGAAGAAGGCGGTCTGCATGACGGTGTTAATGCGGCTGCCGAGACCGGCTTCCACCGAAATCTTCAGCGCATCAATGTTGTAGAACTTGATCTTGCGCTGAATGATGATTTCCTGCATTTCGCGCGTCAGGTGATTGAACACCTCATTGCTCGGAATATCGGAAGTTAGCAGGAAGGTTCCGCCTTCTTTGATACAGCCGAGCATGTCGTAGCGGCCGATGTATGCCGGATTGTGGCAGGCCACAAAATCGGCATGCTGAATCAGGTACGGATAGTTCACGCTGCTCTTGCCGAAGCGCAGATGCGAAACCGTGATGCCGTAGGATTTCTTCGAGTCGTACACGAAGTAGCCCTGCGCGTTCATGTCGGTGTTGTCGCCGATGATCTTGATCGAGTTCTTGTTCGCGCCGACGGTTCCGTCAGAGCCGAGACCCCAGAACATGCAGTTCACCACGTCTTTGGCTTCGATGTTCAGTTCCTTGCCGACTTTGAGAGACAGATTGGTCACGTCGTCGTTGATACCAACCGTGAAACCGTGGGTGGCCGCGCCGTCGAGGTGGTCGTAAACCGCTTTCACCATCGCCGGTGTGAACTCTTTCGAGGAGAGGCCGTAACGTCCGCCGATGATCTTGATGCCCTTGTTTTCGAGAGCGGCGGTAACGTCGAGGAACAGCGGCTCGCCGATGTTGCCCGGCTCTTTCGTGCGGTCCAGCACGGCGATCTTCTTAACGCTCTTCGGCAAACAGCCGACGAACGCCTTGACCGAGAAGGGGCGGAAGAGGCGCACTTTAATCAAGCCGAGTTTTTCACCCTTGGCATTGAGCTGGTTGATCGTTTGTTCAATCGTATCGCAGGCCGATCCAATGGCGATAATCACTTTCTCGGCATCCGGCGCGCCGACATAGTCGAACAGGTGATATTGGCGTCCGATCTTCGCGGCCAGCTTGTTCATGTAATCCTGCACGATGTCCGGCAGAGCATCATAATATTTGTTGGAGGTTTCCCGACCTTGGAAATAAACGTCGGGGTTCTGCGCGGCCACTTTCAGCACCGGCGACTCGGGGCGCAAACCGCGCTTGCGGAAACGCTCAATAAATTCCGGTTCCAGCAGGCTCTTGATCTCGTCGTAGGAAATTTCTTCAACCTTTTGAACTTCGTGCGAGGTGCGGAAACCGTCGAAGAAGTTTACAAACGGAACCTGACCCTTCAGCGTCGAAAGGTGGCTGACGATCGCGAGATCCATCGTTTCCTGAATCCCGTTGGCGGCCAGCATCGCCCAGCCGGTATTGCGGACGCTCATCACGTCGGAGTGGTCGCCGAAAATCGAAAGCGACTGCGCGGCCAGCGAGCGGGCCGAAACGTGGAAAACTGCTGGAAGCATTTCGCCTGCGATCTTATACATATTAGGAATCATCAGAAGCAGACCCTGCGACGCTGTAAACGTCGTCGTCAGTGAACCGGTGCTCAGCGCGCCGTGAACAGCACCGGCGGCGCCAGCTTCGGACTGCATTTCCGTCACGCTCACCACGGAGCCGAACATATTCTTGCGACCCTGAGCGGCCCAGGCGTCTGCATATTCACCCATATTGGATGAAGGTGTGATGGGGTAAATCGCTGCGATTTCGCTGAAAGCATACGCCACGTGCGCTGCTGCGGTATTTCCGTCAATGGTAACCATTTTCTTGCTCATACCTGCTGTTCTCTCCTGAGGTTTTACGTTTCTGTTAAAATTCTGTGAAAACTCCCATCGCCGGCTAGTCGCATTAGCCACTTTCCCGTCGGTTTTCCGTAAAAGTCTGGTTTCTGCAAATCCGGTTTCCTCACTTTGTCGTGCGGAGCCGAGAGAATTTCAAAAATCGCCCCCGAACAGAAGCCTTTTTTGACGGTAAAATCAGGGAATCCGGGGAAATGACCACAAAGACGCGAAGGGCTCAAAGTTTTGTAGCCGCGATCTACTTGTCGCGCCATAGCCGTAGGCGACGGCGGAAGTGTCCGCTCCACCAAATGTAGAGTCGGCTCTATGAGCCGAAAAATGAGATTGGCTCATGGTTCGACGGGGCTCACCAGTACCAGAGCCAACACTACATTATGCCGACCCGCCCGTTTGTGTTTTTGAGTGAGCGGCGGGTACATGGGGCGAGTTCCTCGGAAAGTGGAGCGGGAGACGGGAGTCGAACCCGCGACGTCAAGCTTGGGAAGCTTGCATTCTACCACTGAATTACTCCCGCCGGAGAAAGGGACGAACGATAGAGAATCAAATGCGGGATGTCCAGTTTCCAACCATCGGAAATATTTTCCAGAGCCTGAATGCTCATTCGACTCGTCAGATTTCGCCGATAAATCGCTTGGTTTAAAGAGGTTGCTTCCTATAATGCGCCCAAGTAGCAGTGTTTCAGCAGGAGATTTCATGGGGTCAGGCGAAAAAATCGAACAGCGGGTCGGAGCACGGCGGAAAAGCGTTGCGGTTGAAACGCTTGGCATTGTTCTCGGTTCGGCAGTTCTCGGTTCAGCCGTGACGGTTTTTGTTTTGCGCGCCATGCAAGGGGGCGTCGAGGTTCTTTCCACAATAGATCTGCTGGGTTTTCTGCTTATGTTCGGGCTTTCGATTTCGGCGATTGTCCTCGCAGTGACCGCAATTTCTCTCAGCCGGTCTGCCGAGAGAAATATGGCGCAGAAGGCCGAGGAAATAAGCGATATACGGGTGGCCATGACGGAGCAGACGTTGACTGCGGTCGAGCGCATGGAAGCATCTGTTTTGCGTCTGAGCAAAGAACTGGCAGATGCGGTTTGCGAAAACTCCAAAAGGCTCGCTGTGTCGCGCCCCGAAGTCGTCGAATCTGTTGAGCAGAATAAAGACATTCCGGAGCCGCCCAAAGAGCTGGTTCGTGTTGAGAAAAAAGTTCCGCTCAAAGAGCCGAGTCCGAAGGAAGCGCTTGTCCAGATTCCGGCAGCGGAGCCTGTTACCGATGAAGCCCGTGAAAAAGCCGATAAACGATATGGTGAGTTTAAGGATATCGTTCTGCTCGGCGTTGCGAATTATCCTGGGGTTATAGTTCGTAAAATGGGTGAAGGTCAGTACCGCACAGAAGGGGACGATCTTGCTGACGGAGTTTTTGTGATTCAAAATGAAAAGGTGGCGGTTTGCACCTTTTGTGTTAACGACGCCATCATTGATCGTTTCGCCGGCGAAACAGGAGATGGGTTTAACGGCTTCCTGAAGTCGCTTGTTAATGAGCTGCGGCGCAAACATTTCACCCGCATCCTGCTCGTCTTTGATGCGCAACTGACCAGCACCTGTCTGTATGCCAAGGCGCTGAATGGGCTGAGTGGACGGATTGATACAGAGATATTTTCCCGCTTCGAACTGTTCGAAGGTTCTCCGGCGGTGGTGATTCCCGAACTGACCGAACGTGTCAGTCAGTTGATGGAGGAATCTTCCGAGAATAGAGATGCTGTTCCGGAACTTTCTTTTCGCAATCAGGTGAGCGCATAAATTCCCGTGACCTGAGCGGGAAGTCTATTCCTCGATGGATTTTTGCGGGGGAATGCAAATCGGCTCAATGTTCCAGATTTTTTCAGCGTATTCGCGGATGGTGCGATCGCTGGAGAACCAGCCCATACGCGCGACATTCAGAATGGCCTTTTCCGCCCATGCGGTCGGCTGGCGGAACAGAGCGTCGATCTTCTGCTGGACTTCGATGTACGGGCGGAAGTCAGCCATATAAAAGAACGGGTCGCCGTGCTGGGTGAATTCATTGAAAATGTCCATGTAAAGGTCGGGTTGAGACGGGTCGAAGGCGTTGATGCGGATGGCCTCAAGAACTTTCCGCAGTTCCGGGTCGCTGTCGTAGAAATTCCAAGGGTTGTAACCTTCGCGGGACAGTTTCGCCAATTCCTCCTCACGATGTCCGAAGATGAAGATGTTTTCTTCGCCGACATTCTGGGCGATCTCGATATTGGCACCGTCCCACGTGCCGACTGTGAGCGCTCCGTTGAGCGCCAGTTTCATATTGCCGGTTCCTGAGGCTTCTTTTCCGGCGGTTGAAATTTGCTCGGACAGATCAGCGGCCGGAATGATTTTTTCGGCCAGCGATACGTTGTAGTCCGGCAGGAATATGCATTTCAAGCGGCCGGCGACAACCGGATCGTGGTTGACCACTGAGCCGATTGAATTGATCAGTTTGATGACGCGTTTGGCCATGTGGTAAGCGGGCGCGGCTTTCGCGGCGAAAATGAACGTGCGCGGCACGATGTTGATTTTCGGGTCGGCCTTGATGCGCTGGTAAAGCGCGATCAGGTGCATGGCGCTGAGCATCTGCCGCTTGTACATATGCAGACGTTTGACCTGCACATCAAAAAGCGATTCCGGATGAATCGGCACATGCAG
>JADYZA010000027.1 GCA_020853375.1 Verrucomicrobiota bacterium
ATGAGGGATTGTATAGTCTGATGCAGATGGCGAAAACCAGCGCGGCGCTGGCCCGCCACGCCAAAGCCGGCCTGCCGTATATTCCGGTGCTCACCCATCCGACCATGGCGGGTGTGATGGCCAGCTTTGCCACGCTCGGCGATGTGATTGTTGCCGAACCCGGCGCGTTGATCGGCTTCGCCGGACCACGTGTTATTAAAGAAACCACCCAGCAGGCTTTGCCTGAAGGTTTCCAGCGCGCTGAATTTCTCGAAAAGCACGGCCTGATCGATATGGTTGTGCCGCGCCCTCAGCTTAAAGAACGTATCTCGCTCGTTCTCGATTACATGGATAGCAATGCTCAATGAGCATTGAACACTCTCTCTCATCTTTGTTCGCGCGGACAGCGCACGGTATTCAGCCCGGTCTCGATGTGACGGTTGCGTTGCTGGAAAAGCTCGGCAATCCGCATCGGAGTTTGAAATGCGTTCATGTCGCCGGAACGAACGGAAAGGGTTCTGTCTGTGCGATGATCGAATCGGTGTTGCGCGCATCCGGCCTTAAAACTGGACTTTATACTTCGCCGCATCTTTTCCGTTTCAACGAACGGTTTCGTATCAATGGTCGTGAGATTTCCGATCCGGTTCTCGAACAGCTCATCGCCGATGTCGAAGCCGCCGCGCAAGGCCTGACGACTCGTCCGCCGACCTTTTTCGAAATTTCCACCGCCATGGCGTTTGAGTATTTCCGGCGCGAGAAGGTGGATTATGCCGTCATCGAAACCGGCATGGGGGGACGCTGGGACGCGACAAATGTGATTCAGCCGATTCTTTCCGTCATTACCCGCATTGATATCGACCACACCGAATATCTCGGCGACGACATCGAAAAAATCGCCTGGGAAAAAGCCGGGATCATCAAATCGGGCGCGCCGGTTGTTTGCGGCCCGATGCCGGTCGAGGCCGAGGCGGTTATTTATAAAGAAGCCAAAGAGAAAAAAGTTCCGATCCTTGGAAGCGATGAAGCGGTTTTTTTCCAAACGTTGGAAAGCCGCCGCGACGACCAGCTTCTGAATATCGAAGCCAGCGGCCACGACTATCCGAATATCCGCCTGCCGCTCGCCGGAAACTTCCAAATTGAAAACTGCGGTATCGCCGTTGCTGCGCTCGAAGACCTTGCCGATATTGAAGGACTGCGCCTTCAAATGAAACGAGGGCTGGAATCTGTAAAATGGCCGGGCCGCTTTCAGCTCTTGCAGCAGAAGCCGCCGGTTCTTTACGACGGCGCTCATAATGTCAGCGGCGCCTGCGCGCTGGCCGGGACGCTTCAAGAGATTTTTCCAGGGTTTGGAAACGGTTTCTTTTTCAGCTTCATGAAGGATAAAGACGTCGCGGGGATTCTGAAAACCCTGAAACCGTCCGTCGGAAAGGCTTGGGCGTTCACGCTGTCCGGCGACCGCGCCATGAAAGCCGAAGAAATTTCCGCCATCGGCGCGGAAATCGGAATGGACATTGAACCCGTCGGCGCAATACAACCTGCGCTTGACTGGCTGGAAGCCGGAAAAAAGCGGCTCGTCTGTTTCACCGGTTCTCTGTATCTTCCGGAAGAACTTAAAAAACATGGATTTTTCAAATGAGTGAAAAACTGCATATCGCCATCGCCTGCGGAGGAACCGGCGGACATATTTTTCCCGGACTGGCCACCGCCCGCGTTCTGAGAGACCGCGGACACCACATTACTCTTTGGCTCGCCGGAAAAGGCGGCGAGGGAACCGCCGTGCAGGGCTGGGAAGGGACGATTGTCACCATTCCGTCGGAAGGCTTTCAGTTCGGCGCTTTTCGTTCGGTGGTCACCGCGTTGCGGATTACCGGAGCGGTTTTGCGCTGCTGGTTTATCATGTTCCGCCATCGGCCTGACGTGGTGCTCGCCATGGGCAGCTATGCGTCGATCGGCCCGTGTCTGGCGGCGCGCCTGCACGGAATTCCGTACATTCTGCACGAAGCGAACGCGGTGCCGGGCCGGGCGGTCAAGTTGCTGGCCAGAAAAGCGTGCGCCATTGCGATCTGTTTCGAAGAAACCCGCTATTACCTTAAAGGAATGAATGCGGTTTCCGCCGGTATGCCGCTCAGGCCGGAAATTCAAAAAACAGGAGCCGGGAAACCGGAATCGGGACTTCATCTGCTGGTGATGGGCGGAAGTCTGGGGGCCCACGCCATTAACGATATGGTTTCCGAGGCGGTTTGCGCGCTGAAAAATCCCGCTGTGAGCGTTACGCATTTAACTGGCCGCGCCGATGAGAAATCTGTGGCCGAACGCTACCGCGTCGCCGGTGTTAAAGCGGATGTGTACGCTTTCACGCACGACATGGCTTCGCTTTACGGAAAGGCCACGCTGGCGATCTGCCGTTCCGGAGCTTCCACCTGCGCCGAACTCGGCGTTTTCAGTCTGCCTGCGCTGCTCATTCCATACCCGCATGCCGCTGGCGATCATCAGACAGCCAATGCCCGCGCTCTCGAAAAGTTTGGTGCTGCCGATGTGATTCAGCAGAACGACATGACTGTGGACTGGCTCAAAGGCTATCTGGCCGAGCAGATCAAAGATCCTTCTCGGCTGGAAAAAATGAGCGCCCGTTCCGCCGCGCGTAAAGTTCCTCTGAACGCGGCGGCAATCCTTGCCGGGGTGGTGGAAGAATGCGCCAGCAAATAGAATTTCTTCTTTCAACGCCGCGCCGGATTCACATGATCGGTATCGGCGGAATCGGCATGGCCGGTCTGGCGTTTCTTCTCAAAGAGCGCGGACATTGCGTTAGCGGGTGCGATGAGCAGGAAAACCGTCAGACCGCTTGGCTCCGTGAAAAAGGAATTCCTGTTCTGATTGGACGCGATCCTGCTCATTTGGCGGATGCGGAATGGATTATTCGCACCACCGCCGTGCCGGACAATCATCCGGAGGTTGCCAGTGCCAAGGTTCTGGTGAGCCGTCGCGGAGAAGTTCTTCCGGCGCTGTTGCGCGACCGGTTCACGATTGCTGTCAGCGGCACGCACGGGAAAACCACGACCACTTCGATGATCGCGCAGATTCTCGGTTGCGGCTATTGCATCGGCG
>JADYZA010000028.1 GCA_020853375.1 Verrucomicrobiota bacterium
CTGCGGCAGGTATTTCCGGTACAGACAAAAATCAGCTTTTTCATGTAATCCCCCGTTCAATCTCTGCTCTGGAAACCGCTCCTTCGCGCAGGATTTTTACACCGGGTTCCAGACATTGGACAACCGTACTCGGGATTTTTCCGGAACATTCGTCGGCATCCAAAAACAGTGCGACGGAATTTTCCAGAGTTTGGAAAGCTTCCCGCGCATTAACGGCATCCGCGCCGCCGCTCTTGTTCGCGCTGGTCAAGGCGATGGGTTTTCCAAAAGCGCGGGCCAGCGCCAGCGGAACTTCGTGGGCCGGAACGCGGAATCCGGTCGGGCCGTCCGGAGTATCCAGCACCAGCGTCAGCGGGCCGGGCCAGTATTTTTTCGCGAGAGCCAGTCCGTGTGCGCCGAACTTTGCGCCGAGCGCTTCGACCTGTTCAAAGCTGGCGGCCAGCCGCGCGACCGGTTTGCCGCGCTCACGCTCTTTGGCGGCGTAGAGTTTTTCCAAATGCGCCGGATCGCAAGCGATTCCGTAAACCGTTTCGGTCGGCACAACCACCAGTTCGCCCGCCGCCAAAAGCATACAGGCCCGGCGGATGAGTTCCGGCTCGGGCCTGTCGGCGTTGACTTGAACAATTTCAGCCATGGATCTGCTTCTGCAAATCGTCATTCGACTTCAGCACTTCTTTGCGCATTTTGGCTTTGTACGACACCAGCTTTTTCTTCAGTCCGGCATCGGAAAGCGCCAGCATCTGCACGGCCAGAATCGCGGCATTGATTGCGCCCGCTTTGCCGATGGCGACGGTAGCGACCGGAACGCCCTTCGGCATCTGCACGGTCGAAAGAAGCGAATCCATTCCGTCGAGCGCCCAGCCCGGCATCGGAATTCCAATCACTGGAAGAATCGTGTGTCCGGCGAGAACTCCGGCGAGGTGCGCCGCGCCGCCGGCCGCGCCGATGATGACTTTGAAGCCGTTCTTCGCGGCGTTTTCGGCGAACTCGCAGGCCTCACGCGGCGTCCGGTGAGCCGACATGACTTTCACTTCGGCTTTAATTCCGAATTCTTCCAAGGTTTGGAAACAGCTCTCGACGGTTTTCCAATCACTGGAACTTCCCATCACGATTGCAACTTTGCTCATGGTTCATTCTCCCTTATCGGTGCATTTCGCCAAAAGAATGGCTAATTGTAAATAGTTTTTAATCAATGGCTTGGGTGACTTTTGTCTCAACACGGCTCTAAAAAATCATCTATTACGCTAAATGTGCTTAACCTGTTGTAAACCAACGGGATCCACGCTTCTTTCCTTTCAGGTGGATTTTACCTTCCTGTTTCAGCTCAGCAACAAGGCCTTTGATTTGCCCATCTGAGATATCTGGTAAGACCTGCCTAAATTCGGTCATGGTAGAACCCGATGACCTTTGGATGTGTTTGAGAAGCAGGGCCTTGTTCGTATCTCGCGACAATCCTTGCCGCCGGGTGTGAACTCCACTTTGTCCGGCCAGTTCAAAAAATGAACGGCTTAACAGGTAACGGGTTCCTCGCCCGTGTCCGCTGTATTCGACAACGCCAAGCCCAATGAGCTCTTTTAGACGCTCCTTGTTTTTTGGATCGATGGGTTGGCTTGAATGAATTTGATTCAGGAGGATCAGATCGTGGGTACCCAGCTGAAAATCCGGTTTTTCAGACGCGATTTTTTCAAGGAAGCGCACGAAGAGGGGATCTTTTACTTGGCCGGAAATAGTCAGCGAAACCTGGTAAGCATCGGTATTGGCGAAATCCGGAAGGGGCTTGCTCTGTCCGATCAGGCTTTCGTAAATGAGGTTCATTCCCTGTCCGGAACGCTCCACCAAGTTGCATTTTTCGAACGCCTCGGCGATGCGACGGTTGCGTGGGTTTTGGCGATCAATAATGTTCTCAAGCGTAATGCCTTCCGGCAGTCCGCCGGGGCTGACGATTTCGATTTTTCTAGGGAACTGACGGATAAAAATGGAGCCCCCCTGCCGATAATCCCGATGAGAAACCGCATTAAGCAATGCTTCGCGGATTGTGCGCTCATCAAAGGTTGGGATGTCGTAAACAAACAGGCCTTCGGAGTAGTGTTGTAGGTCATTTCGAAGATTGATCAGCTTCCACAGGCGGTCATAGCAGGAAAAAAATCCTTTGCGCAGATTTTCACGCTGCTGAGCTGGGCCTGCGCATTCAGAGGATTTGTACTCAAATACAATTTCAGATTGCGGCAGGTGGGCTTGAAGCGCCTTTTCAGTCCCGAATAAAATTAACGCGGCGTATGTGACTTCGCCGTTAACCATCAGGCTCGCATCTTCCAATAGCTGTCCGGCAGGCGTTTCCCTGATCCGGCTGTTTCCGGAATGCGTTACCCAGCGATGCCGAAATTCTTCGATCGCTGTCGGATTTAAGTCCGTGAAAACCGCCGTCCTGCAAATTTCTGCTGAGTAATCCGGCGCGGCTTCAGTAAAAATCCGCTGGAGTTGTTCAGGAGTCATTCCGACCAAACTTTCGCCTGACCGCATCCAGTATGTGCCGTTATCGGCCATTGGCCGACCAACAGGCCGAGAAGGGATATGAACAACCAACACCCGCCGATTCTGAACCTGAAGTTCTTCGATTTCTATTCGGAGGTGAATTTTCTGTAACAGATGATGTTTAATTTCGCCCAAATTCAGAAAAGCGGAGGTGCCTACAATTTTTCGAGAGACATCTTCAACGCCAAGAACCAATCTCCCTCCGCCTTCATTGGCCAGAGCTACGGCATACTGAACCAGCTTGTCACGCGAATAACTGTCTTGAGCCGTCTTGAACTCAAGATGCTCAATTTCAGGCTTTGCTAGCCACGACTCAAATTCTGCTATGGAAGTTGCAGGCAGACTACATCCTCTTCAATTCACGATGTGCGATATCTTTGCGGTAAAACGCCTGATTCCACGAGATTTTTTTCACGGCGGCATAGGCGTTGTCCACGGCGGCGCGCAGATCTTTGCCGATACCGGTGACGCCGAGGACGCGGCCTCCGGCGGTGACGACCTTGCCATCCTTAAGCGCGGTGCCGGCGTGGAAGACAACGGCGTGTTCCGCCGCCGCGTCGAGGCCGAAAATTTCGTCGCCTTTTTTATAGTCGCCGGGATAACCGCCCGCCGCCATCACGACGCAGACAGACTGCTCTTTTTTCCAGCGGATCAAGTCTTCGGACAACGTGCCGTCAATGCAGGCCTCGAGCGCCGGAATAATGTCGCCATCCCAGCGGGCCAGCACCGCCTGCGTTTCGGGATCGCCGAAGCGGCAGTTGAATTCGACCACGCTCGGCTTGCCGTTATCAATCATCAGCCCGGCATAGAGCACGCCTTTATAGGTGATGCCGCGCTTTTTCAGTTCAGCCAGCGTGCGGCCATAGACTTCGGTGCGGACGATATTGAGCACGGCGTCGGTGGCGACCGGCGCGGGCGAGTAGGCGCCCATGCCGCCGGTGTTCGGACCGAGGTCGCCGTCGAACACGCGCTTGTGATCCTGCGACGAAGCGAGCATCACGACGTGTTCGCCGTCGATCAGCGCGAGAATCGAGGCTTCTTCGCCGACCAGAAAATCTTCGATCACCACGCGGCTTCCGGCATCGCCGAACGCTCCGCCGAGCGCGTCTTTGATGGCGTCTTCGGCCTGCTCGACGGTTTCGGCAACGGTTACGCCTTTGCCGGCGGCGAGTCCGTCGGCTTTGATGACGATCGGCGCTCCGCGCTCCCGGACGTAGGAACAGGCTTTGGCGGCGTCGGTGAAAACCGCGCAGGCGGCGGTCGGAACTCCGGCGGCCTGCATAATTTCCTTGGCGAATTTTTTACTGCCCTCGAGTTCGGCGGCGGCTTTACGCGGACCGAAAACGCGGAAACCGGCGGC
>JADYZA010000029.1 GCA_020853375.1 Verrucomicrobiota bacterium
AGTCCACGCTAGCCAGCGCCGCCCATTGCGGAATAGAAATTTGTTCCGGCCGAGTTTCCGGAGTGATTCCGCAGGCTTCCAATCTTTGGAAAAATTCCGGCGCGTTTTTCCGTAGATTGGAACCAATCTGTTTGCGGCGTTGTGTGAAGCAGAGTTTGATCAGTTTTTTGAAGCGGGCGTAATCGGCAACTTCAGCCAGCGGCGCGGCGCGCTTTTCAAACCGAACCACCGCCGACCACACTTTCGGCGCGGGCATAAAACAAGTCGGGCTGACGTTTTTGATATTTTTCACGTCGTAGTTCAGTTGAGACCAGATCGCCAGCGGCCCGAAGGTTTTGCTGCCCGGTTGTGCGGTCAGCCGATCAGATACTTCTTTTTGCACCATGAAAACCATTGTTTCCGGCAGCGGTGCGGCTTCCAGCGCATTGACAATAAAACGGCTCCCGACGGAGTAGGGCAGGTTCGCCACAATTTTATTAATGCCGCCCGTGAACAGCTCATTCAGATTCACATCCAGCACGTCGGCTTCCAGCAGTTCCAGTGTCTGGAAATGTTCGCGCAGATGAGCCGCCATGGTGAGGTCTTTTTCAATGGCGAGCAGTCCGGCGCCGGTTGCCATCAGCGCCTGAGTCAGCGCGCCGAGTCCGGGGCCGACCTCAAGAATCCGGTCGGCCGGAGAAATTTTCGCCGCCGCGATAATGATGCCGAGGATGTTGGAATCGATCAGATAATTTTGTCCGAGCCCTTTGTTCGGGCGGTGTTCGAGCGAATCGAGCAACGCCTTAATCACCGTCGGACTGGTTAGTTTGCCGAGCTCGTTCATTTCTTCCAAGGATTGGAGCCTTTGGACAGTTCGATGGCGGTTTCGATGGCGGCGATCATGCTGTCGGGGTTGGCGATGTTTTTTCCGGCAATGTTGAACGCTGTGCCGTGGTCGGGGGATGTGCGGATGATCGGAAGTCCGGTTGTTAGATTTACGCCGCAGTCAAAGGCGTGCATTTTGAGCGGGCCGAGACCCTGGTCGTGATACATCGCCACGATGGCATCGTAGGATTTTTGCAATGCTTGGAAAAAAATCACGTCAGCCGGAACCGGCCCGACGGCGTTGAAGCCTTTGGCGCGGGCCGCTTTAATGGCGGGCTCGATGAGAGTTGTCTCTTCGTCGCCGAGCGCTCCGCCATCTCCCGCGTGCGGATTGAGTCCGCAGACGCCGATTCGTCCGTTTGGCAGGCCGAACCATTTGAGCGTTTCGCCGGTGAGTTCGATGGCTTCAAGAATGTTTTCCTGAGTGAGCGAGTCGGCAACGGCGCGTAACGGCAGGTGGCGTGTGGCGAGCATAACGCGCAGGCCCCGCCCCATGAGCATCATGCCGTAGCGTTTCGTGCCGGTGAGTTTGGCGATCATTTCGGTGTGGCCGGGATAGTTGACGCCCGCCAGCTTGAGCCCTTCTTTACAGATCGGCGCGGTGACCATGGCGTCGAGCTCGCCGTCGAGACATCCGCGCACCGCCCGCTCAATCGCGGCGACGGCGGTCTTGGATGCTTCGGCTGTGATGTTCCCCGGCGACAGGTTCCCGCTGAACGGAATGTTCCAATGTCCGGAACCGGAAAAAACCTGCTCCGGCCCGATCAGCACGAACTCCACATCGGCATTCCGGTATTTGGAAACAGCCTTGAGGGCGATTTCCGGGCCGATGCCGTTGATGTCGCCACAGGTTATGCCGATACGGATGCTCATAGGCTTTCTTTAATACCGCTCAACGAAATGGTTAGCGGTGATGGTTTTGATCAGCGCCTTGTGCAAGCGGTCTTTTTCGGCTTCGAGTAGTTTTGCCTCTATAGATTTCTTTGCCTCTTCGAAGGGAATACAGCCCTGTTCGCGGCGCTCTTCAATGCGGAGGATATAGAACTCTTCTGGAGTTTCGATGAGATCGCTGATTTGTCCGGCAGAGGTTTTCAGCAGGGCGGGGCGAAGCGCTTCGCGAACATCGCCGAGTTCGCGCCACGGGCTGACATCCTGGTCGCCTTCAGAAACCACCTTGGCGGTGATGGAAAAGTCGGCACCGTTGCGCAATTTCTGCAGCGTGTCTTCCGCCAGCTTCCGCTTGGCGGCGAGATCCTCTTCGGTTTTTCCCTTATTGATCAGGATGAAGCTGTATTTGACTTTAAAGGGGATGAAATAATCTTTTTTGTTCCGCTCATATTCCGCAATGGCCGCCTCCGCCGGAACGTTGGCGCGCCGGGAAACTTCCTGACTGTAGAAAATGCGCAGAGTGATTTGCTCGCGAACCTCTTTCTTCCATTCCTCGTAGGTCATGCGGCGGGCGGTCAGAGCGCGGGTGAGCATGGCGCGGTCATTATTGAACCGATCACGGATGAGCCGGTTCATTTCATCGTCGACCGCCTTGTCGGGAAGCGAAAGTCCGCGCGTTTTGGTTTCGGCTTTAAGCAGGGCTTCTTCGATCAGCGATTCGCGCGCATCGAGATAGGCGGCCTGCATGCGTTCGGCCAGCTCCCGCCCTTTATAGTTCCGCATGAGTTGCTGGATAAACGGGGTGACGCTTTCGCGCACTTCGCCGTAGGTGATGACGGTGCTGTCGACCCGCGCGGCATAACCATCGATGGCCGTTAGCAGCGGGGCTGGCGCATTGGTCTGCGCGAAAAGCATGGGCGCCGCCACGGTGAGGAGCAGAATGAGTTTTTTCATAAGGGCGGCATTATGCTCAAAGCCCTTGTGCAGTGCAACGGCTTTTCCGGATAGATACCTTTGCCTGACTACAACTCCCGAACCGCTTTTTCGAGCCGTTCCAGAGCCTCGTCGATGTCGCCGGATTTGTGGCTGAAGTTCACGTAGTTGGCGTTGTAGAAGCTCAGTCCGTTCCGGTACGCGGCGCGGAACAGCCGTTCGTGCAGTTCCGGGGTTTCCGCCACGGCGATTTTGCACGGCGCGGCGCCTTTGAAGGTCACTGCAACTCCGTGACGCTTCATGATCTCTTCGGCACCGTCCCACATTTTCTGTCCGACTTTCCAGAGGTGCCCGACGACGTTTTCGCGTTTATACGTTTCAATCGCCGCTTTTGCAGCCGCCAGCGACAATGTTTCGCCGCCGTACGTCGAGGAGACGATACATTTACTCAGGAGTTGCATGTACTTGCTCTTTCCGAGATAGGTCGAGATCGGCATGCCGTTCGCCATTCCTTTGGCGAAAACCGCGAGATCGGGAGTGACGTTGAAGTATTCCTGCGCTCCGCCGATCGCGAGCCGGAAGCCGGTCACAATCTCGTCGAGAATCATTAGCGCGCCGTATTTTTCAGTAATCTCCCGGATGAAAGGAAGGAATGTGTGTCCGGCTTCAATATCCGGATAGCCGCAGGCGACGATCACCGCGGCGATGTCGCCGTGGTGGTTTGAAAAAATCTGCTCCACGGCGGCGCGGTCATTCCATGTGGCCACATAGAAAAGTTCTGATACGGCCCGAGGAACTCCGAGCGGAATGCCGCCAGCTTGCTGGCGCGGAAGAACGGACGCGCCTTCGCCGACGCTGTTCAGCCAGCCGTTATAGCCGATCTGGATGATTTTATCGCGTCCGGTGGCGGCGCGGGCGACCTTGATGGCGGCGGAACAGGCTTCGCCGCCGGTTTTGAGAAAACGAACCTGATCGGCGCAGGGAATATTTTCGCACAACAATTTCGCGACTTCGCCTTCCAGCGGATGCGGATGTCCGAAGATGATGCCGTTATCCAGCTGTTCTTTGATCGCGTCATTGATCGGCTTGAATCCATAGCCGAGAGTGACTGGCCCCAGCGAATTGCGGAAGTCGATGTATTCGTTTCCGTCCGCATCCCACACTCGGCAACCTTTGCCTTTGACGATGACTGCGGGCTCATCGGGGGAAAAACTCACCCGCTTTGATCCGGTCGATGTTCCGCCGACGAGATATTTTTCCGACTCTTGGAAGATCGCCAAGGATTTGCTCGTTGTCCGCATAAATCAGGTTTCCTATTTTTTGTTCCAAATCAGGTTGAAAGGAATCACCACCGCATCGCCGGGGCCGGTTTCGCAAACCGCCGCCGTGAATGCTTCG
>JADYZA010000030.1 GCA_020853375.1 Verrucomicrobiota bacterium
GCCATGTTCAGCTTGCGCGGATAGTCGGTGAGAATGTCTTCCGGAAACAGCGGCGGCCCTTCGGGAACCATAGCAAACAGGGCGGCGGTCAGTTCCGGCAGTCCGCCGCCTTTCAGCGCTGAACCTTCGATCCAGACGGGCTGAACGGTTGATTTTTTTTCTTCCGCGATCTGTTTCCACATCGATCGGTAGGTTTCGACATGCTCTGTGCTGAGATCGGCTTTGTTTAAAATAATCAGGCACGGCGTGGTTTCGGTGGCGAGGCGGCGCATCCAGCCGTCGTCTTCCTGCCAAGGTTTGGAAGAGGCGTCCAGCACCAGCAGAACGGCATCGGCTCCGGTGACGGAAGAGCGGGCCATTTTGTTGAGGTTTTTGCCGAGATCGCCAGTGGCCTTGTGCACACCGGGTGTGTCGAGGAATACAATCTGTCCGCGCTCTTCGGTCAGAATGGCGCGGATCACGTTTCGTGTGGTTTGCACCGTGTCGCTGACGATGCTGACCTTTTCGCCGACCAGCGCGTTGAGCAGCGTGGACTTGCCGACATTCGTCCGCCCGACCACCGCCACCACTCCGGTGCGCATTTCTTTGTTTACTGGTACATCCATAGAAACCATAAGAGCCTGTTTTTACAGCCATTGGAAGATAGAAAAGCCTCCGGTTTGCGCCGGAGGCTTTTTTTCGCATTACGAACTGCTCGTTACGCTCTTATTTGTCGGTCAGCGCCGTAACGCCGGGGAGCTGCTTGCCTTCGAGGAATTCAAGACTGGCGCCGCCGCCTGTGCTGATGTGAGTCATCTTGTCGGCCAGACCGCTCTTGTTGACCGCGCTCACGCTGTCGCCGCCGCCGATGATGCTGACGCTGTCGGAATCGGCTACCGCCTGACAAACCGCGAACGTGCCTTTAGCGAACGGAGCCATTTCGAAACAGCCCATCGGGCCGTTCCAGACTACGGTTTTAGCTTTGGCAACTTCGGCGCAGTAGAGGTCGATCGTTTTCGGGCCGATATCGAGCGCCATCCAGCCGTCGTCAATGTTTTCGCCGACCACCTTGGTGTTGGCCGCGACATCAAATTTATCCGCCGCAAGATTGTCGATTGGAAGCATCAGCTTCACGCCTTTGGCTTTGGCCTGAGCGAGAATGTCTTTAGCCATTTCCACGCGATCGTCTTCAACCAGCGAGTTGCCGACTTTGAAGCCCTGCGCTTTGTAGAAGGTGTAAGCCATGCCGCCGCCGATCAGGATAGCGTCGCACTTGTCCATCAGACTGGTAACGACATCGATCTTGCCGGAGATTTTCGCGCCGCCGATGATCGCGACGAACGGTTTTTCCGGAGCTTCGAGCGCTTTGCCGAGGTAATCAATTTCCTTCTCCATCAGGAATCCGGCGACGTTCTTTTTGTAGAACTGGCAGACAATCGCGGTGGAGGCGTGGGCGCGGTGCGCGGAGCCGAAAGCGTCATTACAGAAAATTTCGCCGTCGCCGAGTTCTGCCATTTTCTTGGCGAGCTCTTTTTGCTTGGCCTTCATTTCGGCCTTGGCGGCTTTCTTCTGCTCGTCGGTGGCGTCGTCGGCCAGCTTGGCTTTACCTTCTTCTTCCTTATAGAAACGGGTGTTTTCGACCACCATGATTTCGCCGGCCTTGAGTGCCTTGGCCTGAGCGATGGTTTCCGCGCCAACGCAGTCGGTTCCAAACTTGACCGGCTTGCCGAGCAGTTCTTCCAATTTGGCGGCGACCGGCTTAAGGCTGAATTCAGCTTCGTAGCCTTTACCCTTCGGACGTCCGAGGTGGCTCATCAGCACGAGCGAACCGCCTTTTTCGAGCACATATTTGATTGTCGGAATGGCGGCGGTAATACGGGTCAGGTCGCCCACTTTGCCTTCTTTCACCGGCACATTAAAATCCACACGCATCAGAACCCGGTGGCCCTTTACGTCCACATCACGAATCGTCAATTTTTTCATAGTAGCATTCCTTTCCAAAGGTTGAAAAATGAGCCCCGAATATAAGGAAAAAAGGGCCGGAGTCAATCTGACTCCGGCCCGGATCGCGGCTTGTCAGAGGTTAAATAATCAGACCGCCTTCTTTTTTCAGGTCGGCGGGAGTGATGATCTTGTTCGCCTGCTCACGCTGGTACTGCTGAGCCTCTTCAATCATCCGGGTCATCGCATCTTCCATCGCCTGCGGAAATTTTAAAACAGCTTCTTCGAGCGTCTTGGCGTCGATGCCGCCTTGCAGCGGAAGCGGGCCGTGCGGGCCCATAAGCTGGGTGTGGCCGCTGAAGATCGGTTCGCGGGAAGCGTCTTCGGAGCCGTCGAGTTTGACTGGCACCAGTTTGCGGATGCCGCCGGTTTTGAGGTCGGTGTAAGCTTCTTCGCGGTAGAGATTGGCCATGTCCATTTTGACATCGCTCAGTTTTTCGGGCTGTGTGCTCATAGGGGTTCCTTTCTGAAATGAGCGGGGATTAAGCCACAGAAGCCCGCACGGTGAAAACCTGTTTTTGGGTTTTATTTCGGAACCGGTCGGCTTATGCTCGGCGCACCAAACAAGGAGTTTCCCTATGAACAGTAAGCCCGCCGGACTCGCAGGAAAAACCAAACAGTTCCTCAATCATGACCTCTGGGAGCTCGAACCCGATTCCTGCACAAAACCCCGCCGCGCCGGACTGAAATTTCTCCGCGTCTGCATGCTGGTTCTCAAAGGATTCAAAGAAGATAAATGCCCGATTCACGCTTCGTCCCTAACCTTTACCACCGTGATGGCAATGGTTCCGCTGCTTGTCATCCTTTTCGCCATCGCCAAAGGCTTCGGCTTCGAACAGGTCAGCGGAATACTTTTACAAAAAACCGCCGACATGCCGGCGGCTTTTCAGGATGCGGTCAAAACCATTCTCACCACCGTCGGATCGGCCAGCGCCGGAGCCCTTGGCGGCGCCGGTGTGGTTTTCTTTCTCTGGGCGGCCATCAAAATGCTCAGCAGCATTGAGGACACCTTCAACATCGTCTGGGGCATCAAAACCCCGCGCGCCTTTATGGGCAAAGTGCGCAATTACATCGTCATCCTGGTTATCGCGCCGATCCTGCTGATCGTCGCCAACGCGGGAAGTCCCGTCATCATGAGCTTCGCCGGAAAACTGCCCTGGATGGGCCCGCTGGTAAAACTCGCGCTACAAGCGATACCGGTACTCGTCATGGCGCTCACGTTCACGTTCATCTATGTCACGATGCCCAACACGAAAGTTAATTTTTCCGCCGCTTTCACCGGAGCCTTGGTCAGTGCGCTGGCCTCCATTCTGTTCCAGCTGGCCATTATTAAATTGGGCGTCTTGGCCACGAATGCCAACAAAACGTACGGAACACTGGCCGCCATTCCGCTATTTCTCTCTTGGGTGCAAATCAGCTGGCAGATCATGTTGCTCGGTGCGGAAGTCGCCTTCTCCATCCAGAATGCCGGAACCTACGCCCGCGAACGGCTCGCCGTGAACCCCAGCGCCCGTTCGCGCCTCTGCCTCGCCTTTGCGCTGATGAAAAAAATCACCGCCGCGTTTGAAACCGGTAAAGGCCCATTCGATGTCGTCGCCTACGGAATCACCGCCCGAATCCCCGTCCGGCTCATTAACGACGTCATTTCAATTTTGGCGGCAAACGGACTCGTCGCCGAGGCCGCCGGACGACAAGGTTGCTACACGTTGCTCCGCGATCCTGCCGATATTTCCGCCCGCGCCATTGCCGACGCCATTCTCAACGAAGGCGCCGACCCGAATGAACTCGGCATGAAAGACGACTTTCCAATGTTCGGAAAAATCACCGACGAAAGCTTCCAGACCTTGGAAAAACAAATCCTCAAGAGCTTTTAGGGCGTTTATCTGGAGGGCGCGGTTCCACCCGCGCCTTTCCGGTCGGCGTGGACTCGACCAAAGGGAGAGAGGCTTGAGCCTGCGAAAGCAAGAAGCAAAGCGACTGGCAACCCGCTCCTCCATTTAGAAATCTTCCATAAAAAATCCGCCTCGGGAATCCGGGGCGGATCGTTGAAGGGAAGAGAGTTAAAGGTTAAAAACGCTGTTTAAAGCGCAGCAACCACGCCACAACTCCGCCAATTGCCAGCAACAACCCTGAGGACGGCTCAGGAATCGTTGAGATATTCAATCCCCAGGAATCGACAGTCGCAGTACCGTATTGATTGAGGTCGGCCACAAACAGGGTCCAGTTGCCGTTAGGATTCAGTCCGTTAAATACATCGAGTCCTGCCGTGCGGCTGTCGGTATCCAGAACGATATCCGGATCGACGTTGCGTCCGTCCGCACCCCAACCCCCGGTCAACAGATACCCTGCGTCAAAATCCGGGCTGCCGTTCTGATACAAATGCACGTCTTGCAGACCCAGCGCAAAGGTGATGTCAAAGCCGTTATCCCCATAGCCCAGCAGATTGGAGGATGTTCGCCCCACCCGGTTCAGCAGCACCGCGAAGCCTCCGTTCGGGCCGATCAGGCTGACATAATAGTCGCCGCTGAACGCGTCCGGGCTGCCGGACAGCCGCAAAGACACTTCGATGCTTTCAATCACCGGGTCCAGTCCGGTCAGCGTCTGCGTATTTTGATAACCGGTCGGGTCGTTATCCGGAACACCTTGGTTAACACCGAAATAAATCCAGTCGCCATAAACATTCAACGTGCTCACAAACAGGATAAATCCAGCAATCCATTTTGCTATTCTTTTGAATTTCATTTGTTTCCTCAAGGTTGAGCTGTTCGATAATAACGAGGTGATGGCGGATTGGTTTCTGTGAAGTACACGTAGCCGCCTGCTCCAATAGTACACTCACGCAGATTGACCCAATCAGGATCGATCAACCGGGTTGCTCCCTGCACGATATAGGTGCGCCCCGGAATTCCGAATATCTTCAGCTCCACATTCCCGGCAACGGGTGTAGCGTTAAAATTCAGCGTCGGCGAACCGGTGCTGGACGGTGAGGGCGTCTCTATTTTCGCCACGCCCATAGCCTCACCGCCAAAAACATTGCGTACGTAGAACAGAAAGAAGTCGTCTGTGCTGTTTCCTTCCGGCGGCGTGTAAGTCACCCATCGGCCGGAAAGAGTTATCGCTCCGCCGTTGGTCGAACTAGACGACACCCCGACTACGGACACGGCCGATCCTTCAGAATCAGTCGTGTTTTCCATCAGCATGGTCGTCGTGACTTTCAGAATCTGATCTGCCGCCCGATGTAGTGTTACCATTCCTGCCGAAGGAATCCCGTGTACGGTAAAGCTGTTAGTCACACTCGGTGCAGCATTCCAGCCGCCGTCGCCGCCCTGTGAGGCGACGATAGAAACCTGCCCGGCCCCCGTAAAAATGAGATTGGTGCTTCCTGAAATTGAGCCCGGCCCGGAATACACTGCGAACGAAACCGGCAGTCCGCTGCCGGCCGTCGCCGACAAGGTCACGGTATTCGTGGCAAGCTGGGTGTTGATCGCCGGGAAGTTGATGGTCTGGTTCGATTTGGAGTTGACGGTAATCCATTGTCCGATGCGTTCCCACTCTCCCGAGTTGTCCTGCACAGTTACATTGGCATCGTAACTGTTGGTTGTAGCATATTGGTGCGTTACATTGGTCAGGCTAGCCCCGTTTGTGAACGTGCCGTCACCGAATGACCAATAATAATTTGTGATGGTTCCGTTGTCTGTGGCGCTCACCGAAAAGCTTGCGGCGCTTGATGTGGAAGGATTTACGGGGACGGTGACCGAAACTTGCGGTGGATTCGTAAATACCGTGTGCATGTGGGTGTCGTACGCGATGCGTTGCAGGAAGGAGGCGTAATTGTAATTTGTAAAAATGATTTGCGAGTTTGCATAGTACGGAAATCCTTCGGTGGAGCTACCAAAGAGGTGTGAATACAGGACGCACGCCAGAAAATAGGAGCCTGCCGGAGCGGGATGTTCAGATGCGTCTCCGGTGAGAAGCTGCGGATTCGGGTTGGCGCATTGTTGATGCGCACGTTGCATCGCTCGGCCAAAAGGCACCACCTCCAC
>JADYZA010000031.1 GCA_020853375.1 Verrucomicrobiota bacterium
CAGGATTGCGCTCGGCTGGAGATTGCCGCGGGGCGTATTAATTCTGCTCCGCCGTCCGGGGCCTCGCGCACTGCGGCCGAATGGAGCGGCGGCGACGAGCGAATTGCGGAATTGATCGATGCGTGTCGCATCTGATCGAGTAAGCAAAATTGTCACACAAAAAGCCAGTAAACAGCTATTTAGGCGGGTTTGTGGCAATATCGTTATATTAATCGCCTGAGTTTCCTATTCACTATCTGATCGTGCCGTTAGATTCATGGGCATAACTGAAAGGGTTTTATGAAACGGCAATTTTATCTCGATCTGGCTAAAAAAGGACTTCGCGTTCCCATCGGTACCCACATGATTTTGCACGAAAAGGCGGACCACGATACCATCATTCATTACGGTGACCGGCTCGGAGCCGTGATGGTTGAAGCCGCAAAATACTACAAAAGTCCGCTGGCCATTCCGCTGATGGATTTGACGCTCGAAAAAGAGGCGCTTCTGGCGATCCTCGGCGTACCTGCCGAAGAGCGCGAAAAGTTCCACTTTGAGAGTCTACCTGCCGCCGGAACCGTTGAAAAAGTCGCCTCTGCTCCTTTTATCATTCCTCGCATGACTGCCACTTGCGATGCGATCCGCTATGTGGCGGAGCGCGAAAAGCAGGAAGGACTCATCGCGCTGGGTATGGGAATCGGCCCGTTTTCACTGATGACTAAAATGCTGAGTGACCCGATTACCCCGGTATATTTGGCTGGCACAGGTCTAACTGCGGAAGACGATGACGATGTTGCGCTAATGGAATGTGTAATGGAGCTCTCAATACAGATCATTCTCCGCTATTTGACGGAACAGGCGAAGGCGGGTGCGAAAGCCATTATCGTTTGCGAGCCAGCAGCCAATCTGGTGTTTTTCTCTCCGAACCAGCTGGCGGAAGGTTCTGACGTATTCGAACGGTTTGTGATGGAACCAAACCTTAAAATCAAAGCCCGGCTTGATGAACTCGGTGTCGATCTGATTTTCCACGACTGCGGCGAACTGACGGATGACATGGTTAAATCGTTCAACCGGCTTAATCCGGTCATGCTCAGCCTGGGTTGCTCCCGCACACTGTGGAAAGATGCCGAACTGGTTTCCAAAGATATTGTGCTCTACGGAAATCTTCCGTCCAAAAAATTCTATTCCGACGAAGCCGTCAGTGTCGACAATGTTGAACAGATGACTCGCGAACTGATCACCAATATGAAAAAGGCCGGGCATCCGTTTGTTATGGGCAGCGAATGCGATGTGCTGAGCGTTCCCGGATATGAAGAGACAATCAAGCGCAAGGTGGACGCTATGATGTCGTGCAGTGTATAAACCCCATTGTCATGACTGTTCGATTTAATACACAACAACGCAGTACCACGGCGAAAAACCGACGCGGAGTCACTTTATCCGGATTGGCAGCTGAAGCCGGAATCCTGCTCAACATGCAGTGCGGCGGGCAGGGTGCGTGCAAAGGATGTCTCGTTAAACTCGGGGCGGGTCGTTACCGGATCGGTGAAGAGGAAACGATTGTCGCCGCCGGACAGACGCTGGAAGCTCGCGCTTGTAAAACAACGGTGCTCAGTGAATGCGCGGAAATCGAAGTGCCGGAACGATCGCTGCTCAAAATCGGAGAATGCGCTTCCGCCGACTTCTATGCCACCCGCGAGAATCTCTTCCGGCCTTTGGAATTTTCGAAAGGGCTCGGTATCGCAGTCGATATCGGTACAACAACGGTGGCCGCAATTTTGGTTGAACTTTCCACCGGAAAAATTCTGGCACGCGAAACGGCGTATAATCGGCAGATTGAGCTGGCCGATAACATCGCCTCGCGTATCGCGTTGTGCACAGACGACGAAAATTTAAAGAAACTCCAACGCCTGATTATCACCGAAACTCTGATTCCAATGTTTGGAAAACTCTCCGCGCAGAGTTTCCAATCGTTGGAACAGGTGACCGAAATCATTTTTTCCGGCAACACCGTGATGAGCCATCTGGCGCTGGGTCTTTCTGCATTGAGCATAGGTGTGATTCCGTTCGAACCGCTTACCAAAGTATTTAGTGATCACGCGGCGCCGGAGATTGGTCTGAGCTGCTGCCCGAACGCACGGGTGCGCACGGTGCCGGCGATTGCCGGTTATGTTGGCGGCGACCTCGTTTCTGATCTATATATTTCCGAACCGAATTCGGCGCGTCTGGAACTGATTGTCGATATCGGCACCAACGGCGAAATCATTTTAAACGATCACGGCAAACTGATGGCCACTGCCACTGCCGCCGGACCCGCCTTTGAAGGTGCCGGCCTTTTACACGGATGCCGCGCCGATATCGGCGTGATTGAAAAGCTCGTCTGTCAGCCGGACGATTCAATTGATTTTGAGACGATTGGCGGGAAACCGGCTACCGGACTTTGCGGAAGCGCGGCAGTCGACTTTATCGCCTCGGCCTGGCGAACGGGATTGCTGAATGACAAAGGACGGTTTGATCTGAGCCGGCTTCGTGCGGCGGGGCGGCTGGTGCAGCTCGAATATCACGGCATAAAAGGTAATGCCTGTGTGATTGTTCCGCAGGAACTGTCTGGTCTGAACGAGCCAATCCTCATTACCGAGTTCGACGTTTCGCAGATTCTGAAAGCCAAGGCCGCCGTGTACGCCGGAATCCGAACGTTACTGGAACGCAGCGGCCATCGGGTCGGCGATATTGAGCGGTTGGTGCTGGCGGGCGGGTTTGCGGCCCACCTGCGGATTCCGAATGCGATCACCATTGGCCTGCTGCCGGAACTTCCGCTGACGAAATATGATGTAGTCGGTAACGGCTCTTTGGCCGGCGCCTATGCCGCGCTTGGCGGCGATGGGATCTGGGACGAATTGCACCGGATTGCGCAGTCGCCGGATAGTTGTCATCTTGCGGAAACAGGCGAGTTCGAGGACCGTTTTATTGATGCCTTGGCGATTCCAAATCTTGACCCCGATGAATTTCCAGTAACAATGCAGTCATTATGAAAATTACTGACACAGTGAAAAACGGGCGGATTCTTGTCTCTGACGGTGCATGGGGAACTTTTCTTCAGCAGAAGGGGCTGAAACCTGGAGAATGTCCCGAACTTTGGAATATCAGCAGACCGGATGATGTACGGGCGATTGCCGCAAGTTACATTGCCGCAGGAGCTGACATGGTTGAAACAAATACCTTTGGTGGAAACCGGCTCAAGCTGGCGCATTATGGCTTGGCGGAACGCACTGCGGAAATCAACGAAGCCGGTTCGCGGCTTTCGCGCGAAGCGGCGGGTGCTGACTGTAAAGTTATCGCTTCGATCGGCCCGACAGGCGAAATGCTTGTGATGGAAGAAGTGACGGAAGAAGAGCTGTACGATGTCTTCAAAGAGCAAGCGGTTGCGCTCGAAAAGGGCGGAGCGGACGCTATCTGCATTGAGACCATGAGCGCCCTTGACGAAGCGAACTTGGCGGTCAAAGCGGTGAAAGAAAATACGAACTGCGAAGTGATTTGCACGTTCACTTTTGAGAGAAACGCCAACGGCGATTACCGCACGATGATGGGAGTTTCTCCTGCCGAGTTCGCCAAAGCGATTCTTGCCGCAGGGGCCGATATCATTGGCGCAAACTGCGGTAACGGTATGGAGCGAATGGTCGAGATTGTCCAACAACTGCGCGCTACTGCGCCAAAAACACCAATCCTTGTACACGCCAACGCAGGACTGCCGAAAAATGTTAATGGTATTGATACGTTCCCGGAAACGCCTGGCGACATGGCCGCAAGAGTTCCGGCGTTAATCGCGGCTGGCGCAAATATCATTGGCGGATGTTGCGGAACGACACCGGAACACATCAAGGCCATCAAAAAAGCATTGGCGTAAAAAAATCCCGACCGTGTGGTCGGGATTTTCTATGCTTAGCGCCTAGGAATGCTTTAAGCAATCTCAGCGGCTTTAGCCGCCTTGGCAGCTTGAATCAGTTTGTTGAAACCGGCTTCATCATAGATGGCGATTTCAGAAAGCATTTTGCGATTCAGGGTGATATCGGCTTTGATCAGGCCTTCGATAAAGCGGCTGTAGCTGATATCATTGGCTTTGCAGGCGGCGTTAATACGCACGGTCCAGAGGCGGCGGAAATTACGCTTCTTTTGTTTGCGATGGACGAAAGCCATCGCCTGAGCGCGGTCTACCGCTTCGGTAGCCATACGGAAAAGTTTGCTGCGGTTACCGTAGAAGCCTTTCGCAAGGTCTAAACGGCTTTTTCTACGGCGGCGCGAGGCCGGGGCATTTGTGGCTCTTGGCATGGTTCTTACTCCTTAAAATTAAGCGTAGGGAATTGTTCTCGAAATACGTTTTTCGTCCGTTGCTGCGACGAGGTTTGTTCCACCAAGACGGCGTTTCTGTTTCCGGCTCTTACCGGTCAGAATGTGGCTACCGCCCATATGGGAATATTTCAGCTTACCGGTTCCTGTTTTTTTAAAACGTTTGGCGGCGGTCTTTTTGGTTTTAACTTTTGGCATATCGTGCTCCTGAAATGGTACGTAAAAGCGCAGAAATATAGGGGTGAGGTCAGGGTGAGTCCAGCTTTTAAATTACTTTTTCTTACTAGATACCAAGCCCCCCCAACAACCCAGCGCTATCTTTGCTACGAACGATCACGCCGGCCTCGGTTTTTGTCACAAAACTATGCGGGGCAACGCTGTCGAGCAGGAAGACATTTCCTCCGATAACAGAGTGGTTTCCAATCACTGTTTTCCCGCCCAGAACGATGGCGTTCGCATAAATAATCACGTTATCTTCAACTGTCGGGTGACGCTGGATGTGCTTGATCGGATTGCCATGTTCATCGAGCGGAAAGCTTTTCGCTCCGAGTGTAACCCCTTGATAAATTTTAACATTCTGTCCGATTTTTGCAGTTTCACCGATAACCACGCCGGTTCCGTGGTCGATAAAAAATCCCCGTCCGACCGTCGCACCGGGATGAATATCAATTCCGGCTTTAGCATGGGTCCATTCGTTCATAATGCGAGGGATGATCGGAACATTTAGAAGATACAGCTCATGCGCCATACGATGCGAAGTGATTGCCAATACCCCAGGATAGGCGATTTTTACTTCGGCATAGCTCAGCGCGGCCGGGTCGCCCGTGTAGGCGGCCTTTACATCGTCGATCAGCATTTCTCGGATGGCGGGCAATTTTGACAGAAAAGTTTCCAGAACTCGCTGGGCTTCGGCGGGAACATCTGTCAGCGCCGGATTTTTTTCTCTCCGGGCTGATTCTGACTGCCAGCGGAATGGGATGGCGCGTTCGATTTCAGGCAGAAGCTGTTGAGTCACTTCGGTGAGCTGTTTATCAAAATAGGTTTCCAGAGCCTCTTCCGCTGACGGATACATTCCGGGGAACATCACGTGGATGAGAATCTTGAGCGCGCCGACGACGCGATCAGCGGCTGGATAATTCCAAAGCACATTCTCTGCACGGTCTTCATGGCCAGTCGAGTAAAGTCCGGTGAGAGCTTCGACTGTTTTTTTAATGGCGGTTTTTGTGTGCATAAGTGAGCAGTTAAGTGGGGAATGAGGCGGGTTTCAAGTTCCAAGTTTATGAACATCTTCCCGGATGACCGGAATTTTCACGAAAGATTTAATCAACTCTCAACCCGATTTTTCATTTATCGAGCAGGTTTCGATATTCTTGAGCACTCTCACGTTGACCGTCTTTTGGTCGCGTGCTAGCCTCCCACGCTTTAATCGACGTCGGGGTGTAGCTCAGACTGGTAGAGCGCTACGCTGGGGGTGTAGATGTCGCAGGTTCAAATCCTGTCACCCCGACCACTAAAAAGCCGTTTTCCTAGAATTGGAAAACGGCTTTTATCTTTCGGGAGCTTTATTTCCCAGGGATTGGAAGACTGGATCGAACGCCTGGCTCATCGGCTTTTTGCGCGATAAACGGAAGATCCTGCCCCGCTTTTTCCCATGGAACAAAGGCGAGGGGGCCGAAACCGCTGCCCAGCCCCGGAGCTAGACGCAACCCTTGATTGAGATAGCTTTTGGCAACAATGAGGCTGTCGAGCGGGCCGTAACCCATCGCACGCGCGGTGGCGATTGCGCTCGAGAGTACGCAACCGGTGCCGTGGGAATGTTTTGTATCGATCCGAGGACTGGAAAGCCATGCGTGGTCTTTTCCATTACTCCAGTAATCACTGGAAAGTTCCATATCATGGAAACCGTGGCCGCCTTTGATTAGAACTTCTTTCACGCCAGTGGCGAGTGCCTTTTTTGCGGCGGCTTCAATATCCGCAGGCGTGGCGATTTCCATACCCAGCAGATGTTCCGCCTCAGGAATATTGGGCGTGATCAAGTCTACCACCGGAAAAAGTTTCTCAGTCAGAATTTTCCACGCCGAGGCTTCGAGGAGAAAGGCTCCGCTGGATGAAATCAAAACCGGATCGCAAACGGTGAAAGGCGCTTTAACCGCTTTCAGGAACCCGGCGACAATTTCAACGGCGGCGGCGGTTCCTAGCATGCCGAGTTTTACAGCGGCGGGCGGCAGATCGGCTTTCAATGCGTCGAGTTGGGCAGAAAGCATATCCGGAGCGACCCATTCCAACCGGCCGGTGCCGATGGTGTTTTGGGCTGTAAGCGCTGTAATAGCCGAGCAGTCGTGCGCGCCGAGCAGATTGATCACTTTGATATCCGCCTGAACACCGGCTCCGCCGCCGGAATCAGATCCTGCTATGGTCCAGACAATCGGTTTCTTCATGGTGTCTTCTCCCGGTTAGCTGAGGGCGGCAGGTTGGTGACGGTTTTTTCGTTGAACTGATAAATCGTTTCACCGTCGTGGGCATAGCCTGTCTCATGAGCGATTTGCTGGACAAAATATTTATCGGTTCCGAACCGCTCCTGTTTGATCCGCAATTCTTTGATCGCCTCTTCTTTGGCGCGGATATCCGCGTCTAGCGCGTTTTTGGTGTTCTGATAGCTACGGAACTGATTCACCTTCGGCAGAAAGGCGAAAAGAATACCAGCGAGCGCGAGTCCGAGCACGGCCATCGCAACGTAGCGGTAAATAACATTCCAGTATTTCTGAGGACTCACGGCGCGCAGTATAGGGGGAGGGGGATGAATTATGAAGTAGGAAATAGGAAATATGAAAAAGAAGGATTCAGCATAAAAAACCGCCCCGGAGAAACTCCGGGGCGATCAGTTTTCATGTTTTTTTATCCATGAAACTTAGCAGCCGTAACGGGCTTCGCCACCCAGCATTTCTTCGATACGCAGCAGCTGATTGTATTTGCTGATACGGTCGGAGCGGCTGAGTGATCCCGTCTTGATCTGGCCTGCGTTGGTCGCTACAGCGATGTCGGCGATCGTGTTGTCTTCGGTTTCGCCGGAGCGGTGCGAAACAACAGCGGTGTAGCCAGCCTTGTGAGCCATTTCGATGGAGTCCAGCGTTTCAGTGAGTGTGCCGATCTGGTTCACCTTGATCAGGATCGAGTTGGCACAACCGGTATCGATACCTTTTTTGAGGTATTCAACGTTTGTTACGAACAGATCGTCGCCGACCAGCTGGCATGTTGCGCCGATCTTATCGGTCAGAATCTTCCAGCCCTTCCAGTCGTTCTGATCCATACCGTCTTCGATCGAGTCGATCGGGTATTTTGCGGCCAGTTCGGCGAGATAGTCAGCCTGTTGAGCGGAGGAGCGCTTGGCACCGCCTTTGCCTTCAAACTTGGAATAGTCGTATTTGCCATCTTTGAAGAATTCGGAAGCGGCGCAGTCGAGGCCGATCATCACATCCTTGCCCGGCTTGTAACCGGCGTCTTTGATCGCCTGCATGATGCTGTCGAGAGCCTCTTCGGTTCCGCCGGAGAAGTTCGGAGCAAATCCGCCTTCATCGCCGACGGCAGTGCTCAGACCTTTTTTCTTCAGAATCGCTTTGAGTGCATGGAACACTTCAGCACCGCAACGCAGACCTTCGCTGAAGGACTTTGCGCCGACGGGGCGAATCATGAATTCCTGGAAAGCGATCGGAGCATCGGAGTGCGAACCGCCGTTGATGATATTCATCATCGGAACCGGCAGAACTTTGGCATTCACGCCACCGATGTAACGGAAGAGGGGCAGATTCAGATAATCCGCAGCGGCGCGGGCGACTGCCAGCGAAACGCCGAGAATCGCGTTGGCTCCGAGATTGCTCTTGGTCTTGGTGCCGTCGAGATCGATCATGAAGCGGTCAACGCCAACCTGATCCAGCGCGTCCATGCCGATAATGGCCGGAGCAATCTGTTCGTTGACGTTAGCAACGGCTTTCTGCACGCCTTTACCGAGGTAACGTTTCTTATTGCCGTCGCGCAGTTCGAGTGCTTCGTTTTCGCCGGTCGAGGCGCCTGACGGAACGGCCGCGCGGCCCATTGCGCCGGATTCGAGAATCACATCCACTTCAATCGTCGGGTTGCCGCGTGAGTCGAGAATTTCACGGGCCATTACTTCTACAATCGCTGACATTTCTGCTCCTTGGTTTAAGGGTTAAAACTTCCCTGAAAATGAGCCGAGACTATACGGACGAGCCTGCGACCCCGCAACCTGAAAACAAGGGAAATCGGGACGCAGAAAAAGTCCGGAAAGACGTGCGAGAGTTAATCAATCCGCTCGCGGGAGAAAGGCTTGAAGCTCTGAGGGGAATATGTCAAACAGCTCTGCGAATCAGGCTTACGCATTGAACACGGCATCTTCCAGTCTGAAATGGAAGTCAAGAGTGAGGAAGTGGATTTATGAAAACACAGAAAACGACGGTTGGGACGATTAATCAGGAAGTGCTGGCGTTTACGGCGGGACGCGATGTCGAACTCGACATGAACCTGATTGCCGCTGACTGCATTGGCACTGCCGCGCATGTGACGATGCTTTCGAAAATGAAGGTGAAGCCTGCGATTATCACCGACGCCGAACGCAAGAAGGTGATTAAGGAGCTGAATGCGATTATTGCTTTGGCCGCCGAAGGTAAATTTAAAATCCGCCTCGCCGATCAAGATGTTCATCTGGCAGTCGAGCGGACGCTGACCGAAAAGCTGGGCGATCTAGGCAAGAAGGTTCATACCTGTCGCAGCCGTAATGATCAGGTGGCTGTCGATCTGCGACTCTATGCCCGCGAAGAAATCCTCGGTACGCTCGCCGAAGCCTCCGCGCTGGTTTCCGCACTGCTGGCTTTCGCGAAGAAAAACGAAAAAGTTCCGATGGTTGGAAGAACCCACATGCAGCCGGGGATGCCGTCGTCGGTCGGCCTGTGGGCCGCCGCGCACGCCGAAAGTCTGCTCGACGATTGCGCGTTGTTATTCAACGCCTTCGAACTGAACGACCAGTGTCCGCTCGGCTCGGCCGCCAGCTACGGCGTTCC
>JADYZA010000032.1 GCA_020853375.1 Verrucomicrobiota bacterium
ATAGATCTGAGTTCTGCCGTCTTTCATTTTGTCGGTGGCATCACGTTCAACTAACCGATCGGGCTTCAGTGTCGTTCCGTCGAGTTTTATGTAAAGAGCCTTTGCCTTTACTCCGCCGACCTTGGGCTTATTGATCCGAACCTGGATGTTGAGCTCGCTGGCGTCAGTCGACTGCTGCTTAACCTCATAAAACACACTGCTCTTCGGTGCGATTACTATCGGCTCGGACCATCCTGTAACCCCGCAAAATGCGCAGATCAAAACTATTCCCATCAGCGATTTCTTCATTTCGAACACACCTTTCTATTTATTCCACACTGCTGAACTCTCTTATGATATTGGCGACGCTCTTTTTAGTCAAAAGAGATTTCCTTTTTCTTCGTCTGCATAATTTCTAGCAGACATTGGAAAATTTGCGAGGCTAAATTCAAGCATTAGAAAGGAAAAGCGTCATAGGAACTCAATGTTCTCAACACAATTTTCCGATGTATGGATTTTACTTTTTGCTGAAGTCGCACAGGTTGCACTGGTGGCAGTCGAGGCCGGGCGGAGACCATAGCCGACCCGCCTTTTTGGCTTTGCGCTGGTTGTTCCAGTTGATTGCAGCCAGCAGGATACCGAGCAGGATAAAGCCACCGGGGGCTTGACCCATGAGCATAAAGTTGTGCGTCCAACCTTCGATCAGTTTGATCTGGAAGAGCGAGCCGGAGGATAGAAACTCACGGATGCCGCCGATGACGGTGAGTGACAGAGTGAAGCCAAGCCCCATGCCGATACCGTCAGCGATCGAGGCAACGACACCGTTTTTGCAAGCAAACGCTTCAGCGCGGCCCAGCACGATACAGTTCACGACGATCAGCGGGATGAAAATACCGAGCGCCTGATAAATGGCCGCTGGTGCATAGGCCTGCATGAGCAGATCGACCACGGTGACGAAGGCGGCGATGACGACGACATAACAGGGAATGCGCACTTTTTTCGGCACGACGTTGCGGATGAGCGAAATCACCATGTTACTGCCAGCCAGTACAAAAAGCGTCGCCAGCCCCATACTGCATCCGTTGACGGCGTTATTGGTGACAGCTAGTGTCGGGCACATACCGAGCATCAGCACGAAGATTGGGTTTTCGCGGATGATCCCTTTAGTGAGTTCTTTGAATAAGGACATTATTTTGTCTCCTTCAGAAGCTGTGCTTTGTTCTGCGCAAAGGCTTCGGCGATAGTAAAGACCGCTCCGCCGACAGCCCGGCTGGTGATCGTCGCGCCGGTAATCGCATCGAGATTTCCGCCGTCTTTTTTAACCGCCCACGGCGTTTGCCCGACTTCGGCTTTCATGCCGTTGAACTGGTCGAGAATTCTATTCGGCGGCAAGCCGGTCTCTTTTTTTCCTGAAAGGATGTCCGAAATTGTTTTTTCGCGCACCCGTTCCGCCACTACGGCTCCGAGTCCGGGGGTTTCCGACTGCTTGGTGACGAGCACCGTGGTGACGGTTCCGTCCGGCTTGAGACCGGACAGTACGCTGATAGATCCGGCATAACCTTTGGTCGAAATCGTTTCGCCGGCAAACCCGGTGATCTTTCCGCCTTTGCGGGCGGTGTAAAATGTAACGCCGTTCAGCGTGACGGATTCTTCCGTCGGCTGATTATCGAAAGAGGGCAGAACCTGGCTCAGTGCGGCGGTGTTTTTTTGCTGCTGGGCGGCGGCAATCGGCGCTTCAGTAATTACAAAAACCCAGGCCATCAAAGCGGTAGCCAGACAGGAAATCAGCCCAGTGCTCAGCACCAGCGGGGTAATTTTCACGTTTTCGCTGCTCATTGGGCAGTCTCCTTTTTGATGCGGATATATCCGAACGGTTTGCCGATGGTGTAGCGGTCGATGAGTGGAGTGAGTGCGTTCATGAAGAGAATGGAAAAGCTCACACCTTCGGGATAACCGCCCCAGACGCGGATGACACTGGTGATGACACCGCAACCGACACCGAAGATCAGCGCACCATTGGCCGTCATCGGCGAGGTAACCATGTCGGTCGCCATGAAAAATGCGCCGATCATGAGTCCGCCGGCGAGAACGTGGTAAAGCGCGGGCGGTGTCAGTTCGGGATTAACGTGATGGGCGAGGCCGGTGATGATGGCGACGGTAGCGATAAAGGATGCCGGAATTTGCCACTTGATGATTCTGCGGAACAACAGGAACGCGCCGCCAAGGAGCAGGGCCAGCGCCGAAGTTTCGCCGAGACAGCCGCCGACATTGCCGTAGAAAAGATCGCTGATGGAAGCCAGCTCTTTACCGGTTGCCGCCAGCGGCGTCGCACCAGTCAGAGCGTCACAGGCCAGCCAGTTGCCGGGTTGCGGCGCAATCCACGAAGTCATCAGCTGAGGGAACCCAATCAGCAGAGCAACGCGGGCGACGAGTGCCGGATTGAAAGGATTATAGCCGAGTCCACCGAACAGTTGTTTTCCGAGCACGATGGCCAGTAGCGAACCAAGAATACAAATCCACCACGGCGCGCCGGATGAAAGATTCATGGCGAGCAAAAGTCCGGTCAGTGCCGCGCTACCGTCTTTCCAACTTCCGGAAGGTTTCTTGGCCGCCTTATTCCAGAGTACTTCAACCGCCATGCAACCCATGACGCAAAGAACCATGACTTCCAGGGCGGCCAGTCCGAAAAACCAGACGGCAGCGATGGCGGCAGGCATCAGAGCGATGAAAACCTGCACCATGATTTTAGAAATGGTTTCGCCACCGCGAATGTGCGGCGAATTACTGACGACCAGTTTAGTGGCGTCTGGCATTTGAACAACGGTGGTTTCTGATTCTGACATAAGGTTGTCCTATTTCTTCTGTTGTTTGCGTTTCGCCGCCAGGATTTCGGCTTTCGCCCGTTTAAAGTGCTGGTTAAGCGGGCGGTGCGACGGGCAGACGTAACTGCACGAGCCGCATTCGATGCAAGCTGCGACATTGAGTTGTTCCGCCCAGTCAAAGCGTTCGTTCTCTACCGCCTGACTGATCGTGGCGGGAAGAATATCCATCGGGCAGGCCTCGACGCAGCGTCCGCAACGAATGCACGGCTCAGAGGTGTACTGCGAAACCTGCTCGACCGGAATGAGCAGAATACCCGAGGTGTTTTTCATGACAGTGACGTCGAGCGAATTTTGCGCGAAACCCATCATCGGGCCGCCGAGCAGCAGTTTTGCCGGTTGAACTTTCACGCCACCCGCCAGTTCAATTGCTTTCGAGATCGGCGTACCGATACGGAAACGCCAGTTGCCGGGATTAACGACCGGTTCGCCCGTGACGGTGGTGATCCGTTCGATTGACGGATGTCCTTTAATGACCGCATCCGCGACCGCCACGGCGGAGGCGACGTTTTGCACGACGCAACCAACATCCATGGGAAGTCCGCCGATTGGAACTTCGCGGCCAGTCAGCGCGTAGATAAGCTGTTTTTCGGCGCCCTGCGGATAGTTGACCGCCAGTGTTTGCACCGTGACGTTGTAGTTGCTGGCAAAGGCATTGAGTTTTGAAATGGCATCGGGCTTGTTGGCTTCGACGCCGATGACGGCGGTTTCCAAACCTAGGATGCGGGCTAAAATCGCCGCGCCGAGCAGTACATCTTCGGTTTGCTCAAGCATCAGGCGATGGTCGGCGGTCAGGTAGGGTTCGCATTCCGCGCCGTTCAGGATGAGCGTGTCGACTGGTTTGGTCGGTGAAAGTTTGACGTGCGACGGGAAGCCCGCGCCGCCCATGCCGACGATACCGGCATCGACAACGCGCTGTTTGAGCACTGCCGGATCGGCGTTCTGCCAGTCGGCAATCGGTTCGAAGGGCGAGCCCCATTCGTCTTGGCCGTCGGCGGTGATTTCAATGGCTGGAACGCTGACGCAGGCCGGGCCGGGACATTTTTCGATCGCGGTGACGGTGCCGCTGGTCGGCGCATGCAGCGGTACGGAGACAAAACCGGTGGCTTTGGCGAGCAACTGGCCTTTTTTTACAAGATCGCCTTTTTTGACGACGATTTCCGGCGGCGCGCCGATATTCTGGTGGACGATGACTGTATATTTTCCGAGCAGTGGAGCGGTCTGTACCGGCTTGGAAGCCGAGAGGGCTTTGCTGTCTTCGGGATGGACTCCACCTTTAAATTTACGGGGTTTATCGCTCATTTCGAAACTCCTTCGTAGGCGCCAGCGGCATGTTTTGAGGCCAGGCGCAGAGCTTTTGTCGGGCATTTGGCTTTTTCAACCAGATCGGAAATCGGTGGGTTGCTGTAGTTGTCGGCGACCAGAAATCCGTTGACGGTCATCTGGGTTTCGTTGTCGGCGGCTTTTACGCATTTGCGGCAGGCGATGCAGGCGGTTTTGCAGACCTTGGTTTTAACTGCGCCTTTTTCCGGCGAGTTGCAGTAGACGTGCACATCGACGGCGGCGGGCGTGAGAACGATCAGATTTTTCGGACAGGTGTCTACGCATTTTCCACAACCGATGCACAGTTCGGGGTGAACCACAGCGAGGCCGTCGCGCATTTCAATCGCATCGAATGGGCAGGCCCGCGCGCAGCTGGCGAAGCCGACGCAACCAAAGTCGCAACCTTTGGCTCCGCCAGCGACCAGCACGGCGGAGCGGCAGTCGCTGACACCGTTATACGGCGAGCGGACGGTGACCGCGCAACTTCCGCCGCAGCGGACGACGGCGATGACTTTTTCTTTTTCTCCGGCGGTGATGCCGAGATATTCGGCGATCCGCGCGGTGTGAACGGAGGTGCTGACGGGGCATTGCACTGGAAGTGTTCGGCCTTCAACAATGGCCTTTGCAAAGTCGGCGCAACCGGCATAGCCGCAACCGCCGCAGTTAACGCCGGGTAGCATTTCGGTGACGGTTTCAATCCGCGAATCGGTTTCAACGGCGAAAGCTCTGGCGGTCGCACCGATGATCAGGGCGAGGAGTGCGCCGAGTCCGGCAGTGAAAAGCACAGCAGTAATTATAAGCATCATAGTGTTCCCAGTCGTTGGTTAGACAAGTCCGGAAAATCCCATAAAGACCATCGCCAGAATTCCGGCGGTGATCAGCGCGATTGCCGTGCCCTGAAACGGTGCGGGCACCTTGGCTAGATCGAGCCGTTCGCGCAGGCTGGAAAAAAGGATCAGAGCCAGTGCGAAGCCGATCGCGGAGCATGTTCCGAAAATGGTGGATTCAATCACGCTGTATCCGGCTTTTACACTCAGCTCGGCCGCGCCCAGCACAGCGCAGTTGGTGGTGATCAGCGGGAGAAATATCCCGAGCGCCTGATAGAGCGGCGGGCTGAATTTCTGGAGGATGATTTCCACGACCTGAACTAGCGCGGCGATCACCACGATAAAGACCAGAATCTTCAGGAATGCCAGCTTGATGACCACGCCGCCGATCGTGAAGCTCTGCGAGAGTACATAGTTGTAGATAAACGCCGTGACCATTGATGATAGCGCCATCACGAAGATCACTGCTCCGGACATGCCGAGAGCGGTGCTGAGTTTTTTGGATACACCAAGGAACGGGCAGATGCCGAGGATCTTGGATAAAACAAAATTGTTCACCAGAATCGCCCCGACGGTGATGGCTAAAAGGTTGCTTGTCATAGCAGGTTCTCCCAATTCAGTGCAAAAAGACGGGGGAGTTTAGGAGAAGGGCCGTGGCGGAGCAACTTTTGTGTTCAGCAGGGCTTTATTTAGATTGGATGCCAGTTTGTTTTAGAGCGAGGCAACCTGATATCCGCGTTCGACGTAGAAGATATGGTTTCCGATGGTGGTGAGGTAGCGCAAACTATCGGCCCAGTAGGGATGGATCGACGCCGCGTGGTAATGGGTGGCGCCGCTGGTGTTGTCCCACAGGAATCCTTCTTCCATAAGCGCAATTAGGTGGAGAGCCTCTTTGTAAACACCGGACTGGGTTTGAGCACGATCAATCAGTGGCCCGTAGTCGGGCTCCGGCTTTTTCCAAACACTGGACATGCAGGAGAAGGCCCCGTATTTGACGGTTTGCTCCACCATGCGGTCCTGACAGCCGTCCGCCCGGTTTAAAATCACATTCAGAACGGCCTGCATGCCGTCCGTGCCTTCACCACCGGCTTCCAGCACCATGCAGGTAGCGATGATTTGGCGGTCGGTATTATCGAGAAAGCCGTTGGCCTGCGCGCGGAACGCGGCGACGCAGAAAAGAACGGCAAAAGTATAGAGCATCCGTCTCATGCATTTTCCCCCTGTGCTTTAAATCTCCCCCGAGATGGCACGTTTGAAAAAGAGCGACGGACTCTACCCGGACGGAAAAAGCTGTAAAGGGTGAAAAGCCGGTTTTTTCCTAACCTTGGAAACTCCTGCCGATGATATTTCACCGTTATCGCCTTTGTTTATAGGCCGAAGTGAAAGAAGCGCCGTCCGAACTTTGGATAAAAAGCTCGCCTTAGAAAACGCTGACGGCGGGCTGAAACCCCAGATGGAAAGGACACTTGGACGGCTTAAATGCCGATTTATTGCCCGTGTTTACAAACGCCGGAAGAACCGGCTCGCAATTTTTCCAAGGTTTGGAAACACTGATCCAACTCATGAATGTAAAGCACCCAGCTTCTTCCTCATACCGCGCCTTATTGCGGATCGCCGTGCCGCTGATTATTACCTCGACGTCGTTTCTGGTGCAGAATTTTTGTGCCCGGATGTTTCTGGCCTGGTACAGCCCGGAAACTCTACAGGCGGCCGTGCCTGCCGGCATTCTTTACTTCACGCTGGTGTGCGGATTTATGTCAACGGCGGCCTTTGCCAACAGCCTGGTGGCTCAGTATTACGGAAGCGGCGACCTGCATAGTTGTAGCCGTTCGGTGGCACAGGCCATTCTGCTGGCCCTTTTTTCATTTCCGCTGATTTTACTGCTGATTCCGGTTGGACTCTGGATGCTGTCTGTCAGCGGGCATGCGCCCAATGTGCTGGCGGCGGAAAAAACCTATTTTTTCATCCTGATGCTGGGCGGCGTGCAGTTGCCGCTTGCGTCCGCTGTCAGCAGTTTCTTTTCCGGACGCGGACTGACCCAGGTGGTGATGCTGTGCGCCATTGCCGGAGCTACGTTGAATCTTCTGCTCAACTGGCTGCTGATTTTTGGTATCGGGCCATTTCCGGAAATGGGAATCGCGGGTGCGGCGATCGCCTCCGTGGTTTCCGGTTTTGTTTCTCCGGTTATCATGCTGGCTCTGTATTTTTCGCCGAAAAACAACCGGCTTTATGACACACGCCGCCTCTTTTATTTCGACGCGCCACTTTTCCGGCGGCTGCTCCGTTTCGGCGTTCCTTCGGGACTGCATAAGGCGCTGGATATCGGCGCATTCACTCTGTTTGTTTTGCTGGTCGGACGACTTGGCGAAACGGCCTTTATGGCGGCGAATATCGCGCTCAGCGTGAACATGATTGCCTTCATGCCGTCCATTGGCATTGGACAGGCCGCCGGTACGCTGGTTGGACAGCACATTGGCCGCCGCGATTTCGACGGGGCATCCTCTGTTGGCTGGCGCGCCGTTCATATCGGATGGATTTATGCGGCGGGGACCGCGCTGACGTTCGTGCTGATGCCCGAGGTCTACATCGGGCTGTTTTCGCACGGCGGTGCGCCGTCTGGCGAAATTCTGCAGCTTGCCCGCCTGCTGATCGGCTTCGCCGCCTGCTGGGGTTTGATGGATGCGACCAATCTTATTATTTCCGGAGCATTGTGCGGCGCGGGCGATACGCACTTCGTGATGTGGTATGAAACGGCTATGGCCTGGCTTTTCTTCGCTACCGGTGAACTGCTGATCGTGCTGGTATTGAAGTGGGGCGTCGTCGCGGCCTGGGCCTGGGCGCTGGTGTATATCTGTCTTCTGGCCTTCGGTATGATTGGAAGATTTCGCTCAAAACGCTGGCAGCTGGTTGAGCTGATCGAGCGGACGGAACTTCCCGACCTCGGTTAGGTTCAGCGTTTTTTCGACTCCTGAATGGTCTGCATGATTTCACGAACCCAGAGACATTCGCATTCGAGCGGGCAGGAATCGAGGCTGCC
>JADYZA010000033.1 GCA_020853375.1 Verrucomicrobiota bacterium
GCGCTATGGTCGCCACCGATATCGCCGCACGCGGTCTTGATGTCGATGGCATCACGCACGTGGTGAATTATGATCTACCCGAAGAGCCGGAAACCTATGTTCACCGTATCGGCCGCACTGCCCGTGCCGGGACCGACGGCGACGCCTTTTCGTTCTGCGCCGCCCGTGAACGCGACTTTCTGCGCGACATCGAAAAGCTGATCCGCAAAACCATTCCTGTGGATAAGACACATAAATACCATTCGGAAACCGCGCGGCTTGCCACCGGATCCGATGCGCGGCCTGAACCGAAGGGTCGTCAAGGACCTCGACGTTCCGGCGGCGGACGTCCGTCGCAAGGCGGCGGTGGTGGACAAAGCCGTTCGCCACGTCCGGCGACGCATAAAGGCGGATCGTTTTCACCCAGCCGCCGTTCAGGACGATAGAGGAGTTCCAGATATCGGAAATCCAAGATATGAAAAAGGCGTTCCGGAATTTCCGGAACGCCTTTCTGATTTAAACGAACGGCAGGCTAAATTGCCGGAGCGTTGGCCAATAGATATGTCTCTGCTTCCGGACTCCAGAGTCCGTTGTGTTTTTCGACAATTTTCCCGAGCGCTTTGCAGAACGGGCAGTTCTTATCGCTCAGTTCCGCCAGCGCGGTCAGCGGCATGCTGATTCCGGTGTAGATCAGCTTTTTGCCGCCCGGAATTTTTGGCAGATTCAAGGTGGCTTCAATCACGGCATCCAGACCGCCGACGTGCGTGATCATGGTTGAAGGATTCAGCAGACCCGCTTCCATCATCTTGAGAGATTCGAGCATGTCATCGGTGTTTCCGCCGCTGGTGCCGACGATGTGCGTGGCCGCGTAATGCACGTTGTAGAAATTGAAGTTGGCTGAAAATTCTGAATCGGTCGGGCCGGCAAAAAAGTTCAAGCAACCGTCGAATCCGAGAATTTTATCGGCCTGTTCAACAACCGGACGAACCGGCGCATAAACAAACACGTCATCAAATCCGGCACCCTTCGGTGTCAGCGATTTGAGATAGTCAACGCCTTTGCCTTCTTCGGCTGTGTTGACGTAGATCAGTTTGACGCCGTTCTTTTTCGCCTCTTCGACCGTGAAAATGGACGCCGCCCGGTCAAGACGGGCGGTGTCGATATCCGTGACGACCAGCAGCGCCGGTTTGCGGTCGCAGTGGATGGCGTAGTCAATTGCGCCAAGCCCCATGGGGCCGACACCGGCCAGAATCGCGGTGGAGCCGCCTTTTTTGATTCCCATACTGTGGACATAGCTGCCCGGCGTGGTGTGATAGTTGGCGTGATAGCCGCCGACAATGCAGGACATCGGCTCGGCGAGCGAACCGTGATAGAACGCTTCGCCCTCGAACGGAAGCAGGCAGTTGTTGCGCATCACTTCTTCCGGAATGATGATGTGCTGTGCATCGCCACCGATGTACGGGTACGAATAACCCGGAGCAGAGAGAACCCCAACCGGACCAGTTTCGTCCACCAGTGCGGGCTGAATCGAGAATTTCTGTCCGGCTTTAAATTGATGAGCCCACTTTGCGCCGACTTCCACAATTTCGCCGCAGAATTCGTGTCCGATAATGATCGGAGCTTCTGCCACGTTCTTGGGAATCCGTTTGTGTTTTGCACCTTGGCTCGCAGCCTTGTAGGACGACATGCAAATGCTGTCCGAAATAATTTTTGCGAGGATTTCGGACTCTTTGATCGGCGGAAGTTCGAACTCTTCCAACCTCAGGTCTTTTTCACCGTAGAGACGAACTGCTTTTGTTTTCATTTCAGCTCCTTATTTTAAAACCGATCAATGTTTAATTTTACACACCTTTGCGGGTAACGCGTAACAGTTCGCCGTTGGTGTAGTTGTGTTTCACGACATGTCCCGGCAGAGGCAGGATGCGCTGGTGAATCGCATCGATCATCCAGTCGGCCTGCGGATAGTAATCCATGTCCATCTCGGCGGCGGGCGATATCCAGTTCTTGGCACCGACAACGACCGGCGGCGCGTCGAGCTGATCGAAGCAAAGCTGGGTGATGTTGGCGGCGATGTTGTGCAGTGCGCTTCCACGCTCGACGGAGTCGGAGGCCAGCACGACGCGGCCGGTTTTTTTCACCGAGGCAACGATCTTGTCATAGTTGAGCGGATTGATGAAGCGCAGGTCGATCACTTCGGCTTCCAAGCCATACTTGGCTTTCAGCGTGTCAGCGGCCTTGATGCCGGTGTAAAGCACTGGGCCCACGGTGATGATCGTGATGTCCTTACCTTCCCGGCGGACGGCGGGCTCGCCCTCTGGTGTTTCGTAATAACCTTCCGGCACGCCGCCTTTTTCGAACATTTCACCGATGCCGTAGGTCTTCTGTGATTCAAAGAAGATAACCGGATCGGTTCCGGCCAGCGCGAGGTTGAGCATACCTTTGGCGTCGTAGGTCGTGGCGGGATAATAAACTTTCAGACCCGGAATGTGATTAACCATCGCGGCCCAGTCCTGCGAATGCTGCGCGCCGTACTTGTTGCCGACGGAAATGCGAAGCACCAGCGGCATCTTGAGAATGCCGGCGGACATCGACTGCCATTTGGAAATCTGGTTGAAAATTTCATCACCGGCGCGGCCCATGAAGTCGCAGTACATCAGCTCGACGCAGACGCGTCCGCCGCTCAGAGCGTAGCCGCAGGCGGAACCTACGATGGCACCTTCGGAAATCGGCGAGTTGAAAAGGCGATGATAGGGAATGGCTTCAGTCAGGCCGTTGTAGCAGGCGAACGCGCCGCCCCAGTCGCGGTTTTCTTCACCGTATGCGATCATCGTTGGATCGGTGTAGAAGCGATGCATCATCGCTTCAAAAATACCATCGCGGTAAGTGTAAAGCTTGTTAGCGCCGATCGGTTTTCCGTCGGCATCGAAAGCGTAACGGGCTTTTCCGGCCAGCTTCTTCACGCGCGGGTTTTCTTCCATCGGCATCAGGACGTCCGGTTTACGGTCGTCGAACTTATCGACCTTGCCGTTGGAGTACATCACTCCTTCGAGGAGATTGATGTCGGTGTACGGCGAAACGGTTTTGTCGGTGGCCAGTTTGAGCGTCTTGGTGACTTTGGCAACAACCTTCGCCTTCAGCACGGCGGCATCGTCCGCAGTCAGCGCGCCGTTGCTGATCAGGTATTCTCCGAACAGTCTCACGCAGTCGTTGGCTTCCCACGCTTCGATCTCTTCTTTGGAACGGTAGGAAGAAGCATCGGACGGCGAGTGGCCGGAAATGCGGTAGGTCACGACATCGAGAAGCGCCGGGCCTTTGCCTTCGAGCAGAATCTTTTTCTGCCGCTCGGTGGCATCGGCAACGGCCAACGGATTGTAACCGTCCACGCGCTCGGCGTGCATCTGTTCCGGATTAATACCGGCGCCGATACGGGCGACCATACCGTAACCCATCGTTTCGCCGACGGTCTGTCCGCCCATGCCGTAGTGATTGTTCATGATATTGAACAAAACCGGCGGGGCGCCGAATTCTTTGTCCCAGAGTTTGCGGTACTGGTCCATCGCAGCCATCCAGAAGCCTTCCCAGACCGGGCCGCAACCGAGCGAAGCATCGCCGATGTTAGCGATGACGATGCCGGGTTTGCGGTTGATCAGTTTGAAGAGCGCCGAGCCGACGGAAATGTCGCCGGAGCCGCCGACGAGCGCGTTGTTCGGCATGGAGCCGAACGGAATGAAAAACGCATGCATCGAGCCGCCGAGTCCCTTGTTAAAACCGTTCTGGCGGGCGAAAATTTCTGCCAGCGTTCCGTAAAGCACGAAATCTTCGGCCAGATCCTTAACGCTCTTGTGTGAGCCGTCTTTTACCGGCTTAACGGTGGCGCCGCCGAAGAACTCGTCCATGATTTTGGTGAGCTTTGCATCGTCAAGCTGGTAAACCGCCGAGAGACACTTGGCGAGAATTTCGCCGTGCGAGCGGTGTGAGCCGAAAATGTAATCATCCGTCGTGAGGTGAACCGCCTGACCAACTGCAGCGGCTTCCTGACCGATCGAAAGGTGGGCCGGGCCGGGGTGGTTGTATTCGAGGCCTTGATACGCGCCCTGTGTTTTGATCAGGTTGAGCATGGTTTCGAATTCGCGGACGACGAGCATGTCGTAGTACATTTTCTTCAGACGCTCGACGCCGTACTTCTTCACTTCCTGCTTATAGTCCGGCTTGTACTGGTTGACCGGAATCGGCTTGAAGGTGATTTCGCCCGCTTTGCGGACTTGTTTAGGACAGATGTTCTGGATCTTAGGCATGGGACTCTCCTGTTGTTTAAAGTTGGAACATGGTATCGCGGATTACTTCTCCGACTGTTGGATGCGGGAAAACAATTTCGCGGACATCTTGCACGCGCAGTTCGGCCTCAATCATCACGGCTGCGCCATAAATCATTTCCGAAACGCCCGCGCCGACCATGTGGACGCCAAGCAGCACGTCGGTATCAGCGTCTTTGATGACTTTGACGGAGCCGGGACCACGTTTTCCGTTTTCGGCGAGGAAGCGTCCGCTCATCGTTAGCGGCAACGAAGCGGTTTGAACTTTATGTCCAGCCGCTTGCGCTTGTTCTTCAGTCATGCCGCATCCCGCCACCTCGGGCATTGAATAAACGGCCCACGGAATGGCGTTCCGGCGGAAGCGGTCCTGTTTTCCGCAGATTGTATTGAGCGCCACTTCACCCATACGGGTTGCGGAGTGCGCCAGTTGGGAAAGTCCGGTCACGTCGCCAATCGCATAGACGTTTGGCAGATTGGTACGTTGCTGTTCATCCACCTTGATGCCGCGGCGGTCGAAGTCGAGACGGGCTTCCTCAAAGCCGAGGTTTCCAAGGTTCGGAACGCGGCCAACCGACATCAGCACGATGTCGGCCTGAACGGACTTCGCTTCGCCTTTTGCGTCGGTGTATTTCACCTCGTGGCCGTCAATCGCCGTAACTTTGCAACCGAGGTTGAATTCGACTTTACCCTTGAGCGCTTTGCGGAATTCCTTGGCCTGAGTTCGATCCATAAACGGGATGATTTCTTCGAGCATTTCGATCACGTTGACTTTCACGCCGAGACTGCTGAAGAAACTGGCAAACTCCACACCGATCACGCCGCCGCCGATTACGGTTAGCGTTTCTGGCATTTTTCCAATGTTCAGAATTTCTGTACTGGTCATCACGTGCGGCTGTTTCGCGCCGGGAATCGGTGGGACAAACGGCGACGAACCAGTGGCAATCACCACGTCGGTCCCTTCGTAAACTTTCTCGCCAACCTGCACTTTGCGCGGGCCGAGCAGTTTGGCTGCGCCGTTTACCACGGTTACCTTGTTTTTCTTCATCATGAAGCCGATGCCGCCGCGCAGCGTTTCGATCACTTCATTTTTCCAGGACATCGCTTTGCTGAGGTCGAATTTGACTTCGCCGGTCGTCACGCCGAATTCTGGAGCTTCTTTGGCGTGGACATAATGCTTGGCGGAATTGAGCAGCGTCTTTGTGGGAATACAGCCGCAGTTCAGACAGACGCCGCCAAGATGTTCTTTCTCGACCAGCAGAACTTTCTTGCCGAGGTGTCCCGCGCGTTCGGCCATCACATAACCGCCGGGGCCAGCGCCGATGATGATGAGGTCGAATTCAGCTGACGCTGAATTCGAAGGAGTCAGGAGTCGGGGCGCAGGAGTCGGCTTTTGTACTTCAATCTTCGGGGCCGCAACAGGAGCACTGACTACTGTCTCTTGACTCTTGACCCCTGCTGTTGCGGGGCGTAGCCCCGAAACATCCTCGCCGGGAGCGCCGATGGCGGCGATGACTTTTAGAACCGGAACGTCGGACTCCGCCGGATAAAAAATCCCAAGAACCGTTCCGGCGGCTGGAGCCGGAACTTCAAACGTGGCTTTGTCGGTTTCGACTTCGCACAGCGCCTGACCTTCGGCAACCGTATCGCCTTCTTTTACTTTCCAGCCGATAATGATGCAGGACTCAACGGACTGTCCTTGGCGCGGCATTAAAACTTCAGTAGCCATAAAATGTCTCCTTAGAATTTCAGACCGGCCAGCGTTTCGCGCATGGCGGCGAGGAAGCGGCCTGCGGGCGCGCCGTCGGTTGCGCAGTGGTTAAAGGTGATCGAAAGTCCCATGTGCGGAATAAATTCAACGCCGCCGTCTTTTTTCATGACCGGCTTAGGCTGCACAGAGCAGAGTCCGAGAATACCGACTTCCGGCGCGTTCAGCACCGGCGTGAACATTTCAATTCCCGCCGCGCCGAGGTTGGTGACCGTGAACGTGCCGCCTTTGAGCGCGTCGGGATCGATCGTTCCGTTAATACAGGCCGAGCCAAGCCGTTTGGCTTCAGCGGAAATCTCTTCGAGCGAAAGCTTATTGGCAAAACGGATCACCGGAACCATCAGGCCGCGCGGCGTATCGACGGCGAACCCGAGGTGGACGTTTTCGAATTGCACCAGTTTGTCGCCGAGCCAATAGGCATTGAGTTCGGGAAAGTTGACCAGTGTCTGCGCGACGGCGTAGAGAACGAGATCATTGATTGTGACACCGCCCTTGTCCGCGGAATCTTTGAACTGTTTGCGGGCGGCGAGAATCGCACGGGCATCCGCCGATGTATGCATGGTGAGCTGCGCGGTGGTCTGCATCGAGGAGAGCATGCGGGCCGCGACGACTTTACGAACGCCTTTGACGATGGTTTCTTTCAGCGCGCCCATCGTTTCTTCGCTGTACGAAACAACCGGAGCCGCCGGAGCGAGTGGCGTGATCGGAGCAGGGGTTGCGGACTGAACCTGAATATCGGAAGCCAGAATGCGTCCGCCGATTCCGCTTCCAAGGGTTGGAAGCGCGGCGAGTTTTGCGCGGGCGGCGGGCGATAGCGGAGCCTGTCCGGCCAGCGCGGCTTGCACGTCGCGTTCAATAACGCGACCATCTGGGCCGGAACCGGAAAGGATCGAAGCATCAACGCCTTTCGCGGAAGCCAAACTTCTAGCTCTTGGCGAAATTCCCGTGGACATACCAGATGTCAGGGGTCGGGAGTCAGGGGTCAGAATTTTTTCCTCAACCTTCGGTGCAGAAACTGAAGTGCTGACTTCTGACTCCTGACTCTTGACTCCTGATTCCTGAGGGCGTAGCGCGGAAATATCCTCGCCCGCCGTACCGATGGCGGCAATGACTTTCAGGACGGGGACGTCTGCGCCGTCTGCATAGAAAACCCCAAGAATCGTTCCGGCGGCTGGAGCCGGGACTTCAAATGTAGCTTTATCGGTTTCAACCTCGCAAAGGGCCTGGCCTTCGGCGACGGTGTCACCTTCTTTCACTTTCCAGCCGACGATGATGCAGGATTCAACCGACTGTCCCTGCCGCGGCATCAAAACTTCTGTTGCCATAAAATATGCTCCTTACAATTCCGCTTTATAAATTGTCACGCCCGCATCACGCAGGTTTGTTTCAAAATCGGGGGGTAATGCAGCATCTGTGATTAACCCATCGACGCCGCTGAAAGGCAGGATTCGCGCGAACCCGGATTTACCGAATTTGCTGGAATCGCAGATGACAAAAACCTGCTGCGCCTGCTCAGCCATTTTTCTCACTAAGTCTGCGCTTTCCACCAGATGCGCGGTGAATCCCTGTTTGACGGAGGCACCGTCCACTCCAATGAATGCTTTGGAGACAAAAACCTGATCCAGAGATTGGATCGTAAGGGGGCCGACCAGACCTTCTTCCGAGGGTCGGAATTCGCCGCCGACCAGAGTCACGCGCAACTGCGGATTGGTGCGGGCGTAGGTCAGAAGAAGTGTGTTGTTGGTGACGATATGGATATTGCGGCGACCGAGCAGATATTTAGGAATCAAGGCGGTTGTTGTTCCGGCCGAGATGATTACGGTTTCTCCGTCTTGAATTAGTTGCGCCGCCGCTCTGGCGATGGAGGTTTTGCGTTCCTTGTCTGTGCGCATCCGCTCCAGAATTTGAGGATGAAAGGTTGGCATAGCACCGCCGTGCGTGCGGATAATAAAACCTTCCTCTTCCAGTGCGGATAGGTCGGCACGGATCGTGACCACGCTCACATCCAGCATCTGAGCAAGCGCAGAAACGCTCACGCCGCCGTCCTCGGTGAGTATTTCCAGAATAGTTTTTTTCCGGTCCGAAAAAGAAGGTGTCATAATTGCTCCATTCTTTCCTTTTTCTATCTAATGCCTTTCGTTTACCATCTCTTTGCATTTCTATTCAACATGTTTTTCCTGTTATTTTTGTCGGAGAAAATCCGAATTCCCAGATTATTTCAGCGTTGAGTTTTGGAGATTTTAAACGCTTGCCGAGTGGTCGACCTTGAACTCAATAGACCTTTTCAGCCATTCGCGCAGTTTGATTCATACGAATAGTCTGCGGTGCAATAGGTTGCGTTTTTTCTTTCAAAACATGAGCCGCATCCTCTATTGTCGCCATTCAAGAGCAGGTAAAAGGGACGTGTATGGAATATCTATCCTTCTGGAAAATGAGACAGCCGCCTTTCGAGTCGAACTCGGATGCCCAGTTTTTTTATGAAAGTGAAGCTCACGGCGAGGCTCTGGCTCGGCTTCTTTATCTTGTTTCTGACCGCGGGATGGGTCTGGGCGCGATGACCGGCGAAATCGGTAGCGGGAAAACGATGGTCCTGAATGTGCTGATGTCCCGCCTGCGGAAAGACCTTTATACGACCATTAAGTTGCATACCGCCCATCTGCCTTTTGAACACATTGTGGCGGAGATTAACCAGCAGTTACGCGGCAAGGGCGATGTTGCTGTGAATGATGACAAGTATTATCTGCTGAAGGAATTCGAGCAGCTGTTGCACAACAAAGTCGGATCAATCGGTAAACATCTGGTTCTGATTTTGGACGAGGCTCAGTTTTTGAGCGAAGAATGCCTGGACGAGCTGAAGTGTCTGACCAATTACAACCAGCAGGAGTCGGTGCTGACGATTATCCTTTCCGGTCAGCCGGAACTGAAAGCCAAGCTGAGTGCTCTGCCGCAGATTTATCAACGGCTGGGTATGTTTTGTTACCTCAAAAACCTGCGATACGAAGAAATGGTTCCCTATCTGGATCATCGTTTAAAAACTGCGGGCGCTGAAAAGGCAGACATTTTTAATCCAGACAGTATTGATCCGCTCTTTTCTTTCTCTGGCGGATGCCCTCGGCAGATCAACCGGGTTTGCAAGCTTGCGGTTGACCGCGCCTGCCTAATGAAAAAAGAGCAGGTTGATGCGGAGATGGTCCGGATGATTGTCCGCGACATCGAAAAGCATTTCGGCTGACCGAACTGCGATGAAAAAGGCTTATACCGTAGGAATCTCGGTTGTTTTTCTGCTGATCACGGCTTTTACCTTGGATCGCTTTGTTTTCGGGTCTTATTATTTTAACAACTTGCGCGCAAACCATTTACTGCGCCGCGAGTTGTGGTCTATAGGCATTGTCCGCGGCGAAACTCCATTTCAACTAGCCGTTCCGGGAAATCCAATTCTGCGAGCCCGCGATATTACCGATACTGCCGCCCGCATGGTGGCTGACCCGTTCGCTGTGCAGGAGAGCGGGCAGTGGTATCTGTTTTTTGAAATAGACAGTGTTTCGACGCATCAAGGCGAAATCGGGTTGGCAACTAGCACTGATACTACGAATTGGGTGTATCAGCAGATCGTGCTGGACGAACCGTTTCACCTTTCCTATCCGTATGTTTTCAAATGGGACGGAGTCTACTACATGATTCCGGAAAGTCATAAAGCTAACGCCATCCGGCTTTATCGGGCGGATCCGTTTCCCACACATTGGACGCACGTCACCGATCTGATTCAGGGGGACTATCAGGATCCAAGCATTGTACGCTATGACAACCGCTGGTGGATTTTTGCCAGTACTGGGCAGAACGAAAACATGGAAATTTTTTACGCCGATAAACTGACCGGCCCGTGGTGTGCGCATCCGAAAAACCCGGTGATTCCTGGTGACCGGACACGTGCGCGGTGCGGAGGGCGGATTCGCGAAATTAACGGCAACCTTGTGCGCTTTGCGCAGGATTGTCTTACTCGGTACGGACACCGTCTGCAAGGCTTCAAAATCACGACGCTCACACTTGAGGATTACAAAGAACAGTCGTTGGAAGAAAATCCACTCCTTGTACCGGACGGTTCGGGCTGGAATGCATACCGAATGCATCAACTCGACCTTTACCAGACAGGCACGAACAGTTGGATCGGTTTTGTGGACGGTAATGCGCATTAAGAGAGGCTTCTCCACCCCAATTTACTGGACGACCTTTATCGTAAAACGCAATATGCGGCCCAATCAAACAGAGTTATAAAACCTTATGCAGAACCTACCCAAATCTGTAGTTGTGATCATTACTGACAGTCAGTTTGTCATACCCGTTTATATCCTCATCCTTTCGCTTAAATTTTTCCAGCCTGCGCAGCGCATTCACATCCTTGGTATTTCACTTTCTGACGACGAGAAAGCTTTTTTTACGCAGTTTGAAAATGTGTTTGTATTCGATTCGTCTATTCCACGGAGTGACAAGCCGGGGGCCATGCGAATCATTGCCGATATTCTCAAAGGTGAAGCTCTGCTCACGGCAGAACACTGTGAAGAGCCTTGGATCGCATTGCTCGACGGGGACTGTATAGCAACGGGCGACATTGAACCCTATCTGGCTCCCTCTGAACCTGCGCTTTATGCCCGTTCACGCACCGCCGAAGAGGACAACAGGATTTTCCGTTATTATCGCAGCCCCGGCGAATCCACGAATGGCATTCCGGAACGGTTTCTCCGGCGATGGAGGGAAGATGTGGGACAAAATACGATTCAAGCGCGTGCCACAACGGTCTTGTCCGGAAATCTTATTCTGCACCGGAAGTATCTGGACTTTGCCCATATTTGGCAGGATTACATGGGGAAGGTTCTAGTTTACACCGAACCTTCAAAGACAGATGCCGCTTATTATATGCCCGCCGAGTTTGCGTTGAGTGCATGGTTGATGTTTGCGAAAAACCCTCCGCCCGTTCGCGAGGTTCTGCTCAACAGCAATCCTTCGGCCTACCTCGCTCATTTAGGGCCAGCTCCAAAATACTGGCGTTTCTGGACTCTGAAAAAACTCACCTATTTCACCCCGGTGATTCGTATGCTTGACTGGGCGAAAACCCAAGGATATGCAATCCCTGTATTGCCAGCCGCGCTCAAAAAGCGTAATAAGGTCGGCATTGTAGCGGTTGCTTTTGCGTATGAATTTTTCACCTTTGTGCGCAGAAAGATAAAAGCGAGCTACAAACGGATTGTGGGAAATTCACCGGATCAGCAGGCACAGCGTTACGGACGGCAGCGGATTTGAGTAAATTATAAAGAAACGGCTGGGACGAACCTATGAGAGATAAACCGAGCGACGATCTTCATTTTAGAAAACCAGCGGATGTCTTGCCTGCAGACGGACAACCTTCAGAACAACCTGAGCCCGAAAAAACACCCCCGGCAGAGACGTCCCGTTACGTTGAAGAGCCTTCCTATCGCGTCAAAGAGCAGTTCAGCGATCTCACCAACATTCCGCCGACTCTATCCCGCGAAAGCACCCGTCCTTCAAAAGCCTCCATGCCCGGCGCCGGGCTTTCGGAATCCGCCCGCCCCGGACGCACCATCCGCCGCGAAACATCCTTCCAGGATTTTTTCCGGAATCTGGATATCATCAAAATTGTGCGCGGAATGTACCGCCGCTTCTGGATGGTTCTTCTTGCTGCATTTGGAATGTTGATACTTTTCTTGCCGATCGCGCACGGCTTGCGGGGCGGCGTCAGTTGGTCCGCCGAATCGGTCATTATCTACACCAAACCGACCCAGAAGCAGGTTGATACTCAGGGGTCGTCGTTTCTGATACGTCCGCTTACTCAGGACACACTGGTCGACATGTTCCTTTCCCCGGCCCACATCGCCAAGCTCGAGGCGGCGACTGGGTTTAAGCCTTTGGCGAAAAATCTTTCATTCGACTCACAAAGCAAGTCCGATATTGTCACACTGCGGGTCAGTGCCATGCCGAGCGAAAAAGCGGCGGTTGAAGCCGTCAATAAATTGGCGGACATCATCATCTCTGACAATGCGGCCTATTATCTCCAACTGGCCTCTTCCGCATACGATCAATATAAAACTCAGCGTGAAATCAAAGAACAGAGTTTCAACGAAGCGGTAAAAGCCGTGGAAGAGTTTCAGCTCAAAAATCAGTTACTCGAGCTGAACACGCAGTATCAGAATTATTTTTCATCCGTCAATGCGGCCTCCGAACGCTCGAGCATCGCGCAGGTGGCTCATGAAGGACTGGTTATCCGCATTCAGAACTACGAACAAATGATCAAAGAACTTCCTGAAGAAGTGCTCAACGAGGCACAGGAAGATAACCCGCTGAAAGGTCGCATTTCGAACGCAGAAGCCGCTCTGCTCCAAGCCCGTATTCAGTATGCGAGCGACAATCCGAAAATTCTTCGACAGGAGCGTGAGCTTGAAGAATTACGCAAACTGCTACAGAGCGGGACGTTTAATGAGACTCGCGAACGTACTTATGTGAAGAATCCTCTTAAAGGGCAGCTCGAAGGAGAATTGCTCAAATTGCGTTCTGAAGAAAGTGTTGCGGCTCAACAGGTGTCTGCGCTGAAAAAAGACCTCGCCGCACTTCAGGCGAAATTTCAGGATCTGCCGCGGTTGGAGAAAGAATACGCGGCGCTACTCGAAAAACGCTCCCAGACCGATATTGCTCTAAAATCGCTTAAAGCCAGTGAGGAATCAGCTCGGCTCACAACACAAGCCAGTCTTTCAGACTTCAAGCTGATTAGTCCCGCTATCGTCGCCAAACCCACGGCGGCTTCCTTGCTCGGCAAAGTGATTCCGATTGTAGGATTTATTCTCGGTTTCTTCGGCGGACTGATTCTAGTGATCATTATCGAACTGCTTGACGCTAAAATCCGTACACAGCAACAGCTTTCAAATGCTTATGACGCACCTTGCCTAGCTTCCATTATCGAAATTCCGCGCTTGGAAAGCTACGACACATACCACCTGCTTCTGCCTTCTTTGCGTGAAATTTCGGAACGCTTAAATGTTGTTCTTCAAGGGCACCGAGCCAAAGTAATCGGCTTTTTCAGTTCGCTTAACGGTGAGGGCAAGAGCGTCCTTTCATTCAATCTGGCACGCTACTACCGTTCCCTGAACGTCAAGGTGTTGTTTGTTGGTTTCGACACATTGCCGAACCCGTGCCTGCCTGGCATAACCGAAGCGGGCTGGCCGCAGCTCGGCATCGAAGATTATCTGTCCGGCAAGGCCGAGCTGACGGATATGGTCACCAACGTGAACGGCGTAGATGTAATCCGTGTTCAGGAACTACGAGGCGACCTGCTTGATCTGGCGAAAGGTTCAGCCATGCCGCGCTTGTGGGATTTATTGCGACAGAACTACGACCTTATCATTACCGAATCGCCAGCAGTTTTGGATCATCCACTGTCTGGAACGATCGCCGGATTCCTAGACGAAATTATTTATGTACTCGCTTCATCCGTCAGTGACCGCCGCCTTGTAGATGCCGGGCTTGAGTTCCTTGAAGATCGAGGTCTGGCGCCGCGCGCGCTGATTTTCAACCGGGTTGACCCGTACTATCTCGAAGATGTTCGCCAACAGCGAATCATTCGTAATTTGGCCGAACCTCGGAATCCGATGGCAGACCTTCTCGACAGGCTTCAGCCGTTGGCTGACAGGATCGTCAAACTTCCTTTGCTGGCTGGTTGGATTGCCCGTCTGAAATCTAAAGATCAACAGCCTGATATCGAAGAGCCAGATGAGTCGTTATCCTCAGAGATGCCGTTGGGCGACGATGCCGGATTTTCGGAAGATGAAGACCTTCCGGAACTTATCGGTGATGAAGATATCGGTATTGATGTGCTGGAAGGGGACGAAGCTCAGCCTGAATCCAAAGAAAACTCGGATGAGGTTTCGTTCAAAGACTGGCTCGGAGAACCGGACAAGGAATCTGACGACGATGAGAAATAAGATTTTTCTTGCGACAATCCTGCTGTTGGCTGGGGTGGTTCAGTCTCAGGACGTGAGTTCTGTAAGTTCGAATTCGACCGATCAGCTAACGGCGACCCAGAGGCGATCAAAGTTTCCCCCGGAATATTTTGTTCCGCACACGATTGAAGACCGCCGACTTCAGGTTGGCGATGAAGTGGAAATCAGTGTGTTTGGACAACGCGATACCATTGCGGAAAATGTTCCGGTGGCTCCCGATGGTAAGTTGTACTATCGGTTTCTTCCCGGCATCCAGGCGGAAGGCCGCCCGGCGAAAGAAATCGCTTTGGAAATGGAATCGAAACTCGGCAAGCTCTTCAATAATCCGGAAGTATCCATTATCCCGACAAAATTCATATCCAACCGGTTTTCTATCTTTGGAAAAGTTGAAAACGGCGGAATTTACCCGCTGGATACTCCGACCACCATCCGTCAGGCCATCGCCAAAGCGCAGGGAATCGCTCTTGGAAAATATCACGACAGCTGGATTCCAATTCACAACTACAAGGACAGCTGGTTGATTCGCGACGGAGAAAAAATTCCGGTCAATTTTGAATCTCTGATGACAAAAGATGATTTTTCAGAGGATATCTACGTTCGTCCTGGCGACATTATCTACATCGCCTCAGCGCTGGGTCGTGAAGTTTATCTGATGGGGGAGGTCAATCAGCAGCAGTCTCAACCCTTTACTTCAGGTTTGACTCTGACGCAGCTGATCTCTGGTCTCGATGCAGGTGCTGGTGGTTACAAACAAGATACTGCGGATATCAAACGGGTGGTTATTTTGCGCGATGCCATGAACAATCCAAAGGTTTTCAAGGTCAACCTAGAAGCCATCCTGAAGGGCAAGGAGCACAATGTTTTTCTCGAGGCTGGGGACATCGTGTTTGTTCCCGAAAAATCATTCCTCTTCACCCGCAATCTGGTAAAAGCCATGATGCGAACCTTCGTTACAACCTTTGCCGGTGAATTTGCCAGCGACATCAATAAAAAATATCTCTTCCCGTCGGGAACGACACCATGAAAAAAATCCCCTTCGTTGTAATCCCAGCTCTTTTGTTTACGCTTCTTGCTTTGACAGGTTGCACAACCTTGCGTGATAAACCGAAAATCAGTAGCAATGATGAACTTCTTCCAGCCGAAGTTCTCGAACTGCCGAACGTCGGGGACTTGACACTGAAAGAAATGGAAACTGGGGTATGGATTCAGATGGATCCGGATTCGGTCAGTGATATTTCGCTGCTGACCAAACCCAAAGACGGCCCGTACCGCCTTGGAGTTGGAGACCAACTCGAAATCACTCTTTATGGTGAGGGTGATGCTGAAACCCGCCGTGTTCTGCTGATAGACCCCGCGGGCAACATCACCTACATGCTGCTTGGAACCATTCCTGCGGCAGGTCGCACAGTTGATGAGCTCACAGCGGATATGCGGGCACGCATTCGTGCCAAGCTGAACTACGTCATTCTGAACATCGGTCCGGTCAAACTTGGCAGTCAGACCTTCACGGTTCTCGGACAACTCAATAAACCTCAGGTTTATCCTCTGCAGGGCCGCACTTACCTGCTTGATGCCATTGCCATGGCTGGCGGACCGAAGGTTGGCGTCATTCGGGATGTCAGCGCCGACATTCACGACTATGCTCACGCCACGCTTGTCCGTGGAGGGGAAGTGATTCCCGTCGATTTTGAACGACTCGTTAACAAGGCGGATGCCTCTCAGAATATTGAAGTTCTTGCTGGCGACATCATCACGATTCCATCTGCGTTGGAGCGGAAAATCTATGCGCTCGGTTCCTTCAATAATCCCCAAGGCGTACAATTTGCCTCTTCTCAGACATCCCTTATGAATGTTCTTGTGCAGGCGGGCGGCATCAATACCGCTGTTGGCGACGGACATGTTCTCATCATCCGAGGAAACACGGCCAACCCCAAAGTTATGCTGATGGATATGTCGCAGTTCGACACGAAAAAGGCGCGTGTTTTTAAGATTCTGGGCGGGCGCTCCATGGATATCACCCTGCAGGCTGGCGACATTGTTTACGCTGTGCCGAAAAAATTCGGATTCTTTCGGGACGTTCTCAAGCAGGCGATTACAACCTTTGGAACCACGCTTTCCGGCGACGTAGCCAGAGAGGTCTGGCAGCAGAAGATCGACCCGTTCAACTTCGGGAAAAACCGTCCGCTCTAAGCTAATCTCGGTTGATGACGGATCGTAGAATTTTCGCCGTCTGTTCCGCCCGTTCCGGTGATCCGAGCTCGGCGGGGATCAGGAGAACGTCGGCGAAGGAGCGGGTTGGCTCAACATAGCGGTGGTACATCGGCTCAACCTGCTCCATCCAGCGTTTCCGGATTTCCAACTCGGTGCGGCCCCGTTCCGCGGTATCGCGGTCAACTCGGCGCTCAAGGCAGGTTCCCAGCGGAAGATCGACAAAAATTTTCAGGTCAAACACGTCGCGTAGATTTTTATTGGCGAACAAAAAAAGCCCTTCGACGATAATCAACGGAGCTGGTTTCAGCGTCACGGTGTCGGGGGCGCGTTTGTGCGTGGAAAAAATATAACGTGGAACTTCGACCCTTTCACCGCGCTTTAAGGCCGCGAGATCGCGGGCCAAATGGTCCAGATCAATCACTGCTGGATCGTCGAAGTTCCAATCTTTGGAATCCACGTTATCAGGCAGGCTGATGTAGTAATTGTCTTGCGACATCAGGCTGGCGTTGCCAGACCGCTTCGCCAATTCCTTTGCGACCGTGGTTTTTCCAGATCCCGATGCGCCGACAATTCCAATGATGCGCGGTAGTTTCATTTTGAATGCTCGGAGGGGTTTGGTTGGGTGCTGAGCGGACAGAATTCAATCCAGTCCAGCTGGGCTTCGCTGTGGGAGTCTGTGTACTGACTGTTGCAGGATATGCCGATGCCGATTTTTTCAGGAATTTCTCCAAAGGCTTTTTTAAAATCGGCGGCAACATTCCGTTCTTCGATAAAAAAAGTTTCTCCGTCGGCATGGCATTCGTTGCGAACCGTAAACCATTTGACGGCAAACAGGTTGGCGTATTGCACGGTTCCTTCTGAGCCAATCGGAGTCTGTGTTTCCCAGCGATAGGCGATCGACTGCTGCTTAAGCCGGGTTCCGGAGCTGATATACAGTCCAATGACTTGATCGTCTTTGTCCGGATTGCGGCCATCGGCACCGTGCGGCAGTACTGTGGCACGCCAGCGCCAGCGAACGATGGGCGTTTTTTTTAAGTCCACGGCCAGCGGGAAGTCGGAGAGTAGCGATGCACTGGCCTTGGCTGAGCTTGCCGAGAGCCAGCGGTGTTCTGGGTTTGCAGGATCATCCTGAATTTCGAAAACCGAGGCTTTAGTGAAGGGTTTGTTTTTTACGGTCCAATCTGTGGGGATTGTGTGAAAAGTGATTCGCTGAGCGCTGGCCGTGACAGCCAGAAAGCAGGACAGTATAAATCCAAGGATTGGAAAACTTTTGAAGGTTCCCATGGTTCCGACCTATGTGCGGCGTTTTGGTTTTCTGCCGAACGGAAAGAACAGGAAGGCCAGCGCAGGGCGCCCAGCCCGCTTCCTCACCAGCAGTTCGGCCAGAGGAGCGATCAGGAAGTAGATGTAGGCCCAGATAACCATGGCCGTTATACCGAACATCACAATCGAGCCGAATACCACGCAGATAAACACAAAGCTGAGCACGCGAGGCTCACCGGAGACGCAACGGCGCACATGCGGATAGGGGACGTCGCTGACCATCAGCAGGCCAGTGAGAAAGGCATACCCAAGCAAAAAGGAGAAGAGAAGATGCGGGCCAAGGTTTAGTTTTGGCAGGAAGAGTCCGGCGCTGTAAATCATGCTGGCGGCGGCCGGCGACGGAAGACCCAGAAAGCACCCGTCGTCTTTCTTTGTGCTGCTTGTCAGCAAGGTGTTATACCGTGCGAGCCGCCAGAGGGTGCATCCGAGATAAAACAGGGAAACGCTCCAGATCAGCAACGTTGCGACCAGTGAGGTTGCCGGGCAGTTCCGTTTGATGAAAACAAAAACAGTAACCGCCGGAGCCACGCCGAAGGAAATTGCGTCGGCCAGCGAATCCAAATTGGCTCCGTGCAGGCTTTTTGCGTTTAGCAACCGTGCGGATAACCCGTCGAGTGTGTCAAATACCATAGCTCCGAGCAGAAGCCAGATACAGGCCTCGGGAAGCGCTTCGCCTCGCGCATAGCTGGCGATCGCATAGACGATCGACGCGAAGCCGCAGAAGGCATTACACAGTGTAAGCAGGCTCGGAACCGGATTAAACCGCCGTGTTTCAGAAATAGGTTCGTCTATCATAAGGTTGAATCAGTTTTCTACACGTCCCATCAGAGTGGTTCCCGACCGGACTTTATCGCCGATTTGCACGCAGATGGTTATGCCGTTTTCAGCGGGGAAATACAACTCGGTACGCGACCCAAACTTGATCATCCCGTAAATTTCACCCTTTTTCAGCAGAACTCCTGGTTGCGGAACGCAGACGATTCGGCGGGCAATTGCGCCCGAAATCTGCCGGATTGCCACAGGGAACTGTTTTCCTCCAGCCGAACCGGTTCCGGCAATCATCAGGGACTCATTTTCTTTTGCGCAGCGGCTGTCACGAGCGTCCAGAAACCGGCCTTCTTTGTATTTGCGGTATTGAACGGTCATGTCGCACGGCGCACGGTTTACATGAACATTCAGCACGGAAAGAAAAATTCCGACACGTGTCAGTTTTTGTCCGGCGAATAGCTCAATTCCGTGATCCTCCACCGTTTCAATATCGCGCACTACACCGTCCGCCGGCGAAACCAGCGCTGCCGGATCTGCGATGATTTGACGGTCTGGAGCCCGAAAGAAAGCGGCCACTGCCAGCCAGATCAACCACGTGATTCCAAGCAGGGAGAGTCCTGCTGGACGACTCACATTCATCGCTAGCCATCCCCATGCCAGTGACAGAATCAGCGCAATTACCGCCGCACCAAGCCATTCCTGCATACCATGTTTTGTAAGTCGCATCTTTATCATCCTTCCATTCTACAGAGGTTGGTTCTGTTCTTCTTTCTCTCAGCTAGCTGTGTCCGGTGGCGGCGAACAACGGTAACGGTACAGAAATAGCCGATGATCGCCGCGCCGATTCCCAACACCGCGCCGCCGACAAAAAACGCGACAATTAGCTCGCGGCCAAGAACCCAAGCTGTTTCCCACGACAGATTATTAAAAAAATCCATAACCCGCTGTTTAATCAGCGCATAGGAGAGCGGGTCTCCGATGATAAAACTGCCCAGATAACACTGGATCGGGTAGACCACAGAAAGCGTAAGCGGGTTGATGATCCACGTTGAGAGTACGGCTGATGCTCGCGCTCCGCGCGCCAGTATCGCCAGAGGAAACGCTAGGAGCATGTGTCCAACGGGAACGATGAAAGCCGAGAACAATCCGACCGCAACACCGCGACCGACACTCTCAGGAGTGCCTCGATGCCGCATCATCCGTAGAAAGAATTTTAACGATTTTCCCGACGCCATATCTGTTGTTTCCTGAAAGGATGGATAGAATAGCTGAGTTTCCAAATATTGGAACTTTTCTTGTCAAAATTCATCGCTGAAGGATTCAGATATCAACCAATCATTGGAACCGATCCTTATGCCTGATGACCGAGGTGCTGAGAGTTGACTTTGCATACATCCTAACTTAAAAGTTGTACCCGAATTTCAGGGAAAGTTAAGGGAATCGAACATTTAAACGGTGAAATTTATGAAAAAGAATTCTTCTTCCAACGCAGGCGGGCATGTGTTTTTCGGTTTCGGACTCGGCCCGATTCAAGCCGGACTTTTCATCAGGGAAGCTCAGGAGAGCGGCAATTTCTCGCGCATTGTAGTGGCTGAGCCCGATCAGGAACTGGTTAATGCTATTCGGAAGGGAAACGGCGTTTTGCGGCTAAATGTGGCCGGACAATGCGGTGTTCGGACGGAAGTGATTTCGCGGGTTGAGATTTTCAATCCCAATGATCCCCTCGATCGCCCTTTGTTGATGGAAGCCTTACGTTCGGCTACTGAAATCGTGACTGCACTGCCTTCGGTCCGTATCTATGAGGCAGGCGGAGATCAATCGCCTGCCGCATTGATGGCCGAAGCGTTTCGCGATTCCGCCGCAGCACCATTTACATTGGTTTATACAGCCGAGAACGATAATCATGCGGCTGAAAAGCTGGAGGCGGCTGTGATCGCGCGGTTGGGTGGTCAGCCCGTCCGCCCGGTTCAGTTCCTGAATACTGTGATCGGGAAAATGAGTCAGGTTTTGAGGGATGCTGACTCATCGGATGGACGCGGGCTGGTCGCATTGACCGACGGCTTCAATCGCGCCTTTCTCGTGGAAGAGTTTAACCGGATTCTCGTGACCCGCTGTCATCTTTCCGGCGTACGGCCTGGCATTGAAGTGTTTATTGAAAAAGAAGACCTCCTTCCATTCGAGGAAGCTAAGCTTTACGGACATAATGCCGTTCACGCTTTGGCCGGATATTTGGGAAAAGAGAAGGGCTTGGTAAGCATGGATCAGGCTTTGGCTGATCCGGACATCCATGAGCTTTGCCGGAAAGCATTCATCGATGAGTCGGGGCGGGCCCTCGTTCGCCGATACGCAGGATTCGATCCCTTGTTCACGCCGGATGGGTTTGCGGCGTATGCCGAAGATCTGCTTGTACGTATTGGTAATCCGCACCTGACCGACGCTGTGGATCGTATCATTCGGGATCCCGAGCGGAAAATGGGATGGAGCGACCGGTGAACAGGAACCATTCGATTGGCGCTTGGCCAGGGAATTGATCCGCATTGTTTTGCCCGAGGGCTTCTTGTCGCGGCGCGTTTTCTGGACGCCAAAGATCCGATCGGGTGCCTTGATCGTCTTTGGACGAAGGAGCAGGCCCCGCAAGTTGAGCGGGATCAGGTTATCCAGTGGCTTCGTCGGCAGGCTGCTTAACTTGTGCTGCGTTGATCCCTGCGGCGCAGTCGTGCGCCGCTAGATTTTTCCTTTACTGGACGGTAGAGCGTCGAGTGCTCGTTCGTCGGCGGTGCAGGCCATCCGCAGTGCGCGGGCGACCGCTTTAAAAACCGCCTCATGCGCATGGTGCAGATCGTCGCCGTATTTCTGGTCAATGTGCAGATTCATTTTGGCGGTGTCGCAGAACGAACGCCAGAAATGGCCTAGAATATCGGTATCAAAGTCACGGATAAGCTTTTTCTGATTAGCGATGTTGTAAACGAGATAAGGGCGTCCGCCGAGATCGAGAGACACTTCGGCGCTGGCGAGCGCGTCGTCCATCGGCAGGATCCAGAATCCGTAGCGGTTGATGCCGCGCCGTTCACCGAGCGCTTCGTTGAATGCCTGCCCCAGGGCCAGACCGACATCTTCGACAAGGTGATGGTAGTCCACCTGAATGTCGCCGGAGGCTTTGATATTCATATCGATCAGCGAGTGCTTGGAAAGCAGGTCGAGCATGTGGTTGAAAAAGGGCACGCCAGTTTCAATGGAATAGATTCCCGTCCCGTCTAGGTTGATCGACAGCTTAATCGCGGTTTCACCGGTTTTGCGTTCGACTGAGGCATTGCGTACTTTCATGTCCGTTCCCCGCTTGATTTCTGAGTGACGGATGGCATCTTAAGTATTTACTGCAAAACGAAAAGGAGATTCTTATGGCAAAGGCCGCAGCAAGACACATTCTCGTGAGCACTGAAGTAGAGTGCAATAAACTGAAACAGCAGATTGCAGATGGCGCGGATTTCGCGGCTTTGGCAAAACAGCATTCAAAGTGTCCGTCGGGACGGAAGGGCGGAGCCCTCGGAACATTTTCACCCGGACAGATGGTGCGCGAGTTTGACCAGGTGGTTTTCAGTGCGGAGATTGGAAAAGTGCAGGGACCGGTTAAAACACAGTTCGGCTACCACTTGGTCGAAGTGACGATGCGTACGACCTGATCTTTATCCGCCTGAACGTTTCACGGTGTAGCCCAGCTTCTGAAGTTCGACGACGAGAGTGTCTCGGTGATCTCCTTGGATCTCGATCGCACCGTTTTTGACCGTTCCGCCGGTTCCACACAATTGTTTGAACTGCTTAGCCAGCTTCTCGAGTCCTTCCGGATGGGACGGGATTCCGGTAATGATAGTCACGCCCGCACCTTTACGCCCTTTTGTTTCCCGCCCGACACGAACGATGCCGTCACCTTTCGGAGCCGGCGGCTTCTGTTGCGGGCGCTCTTTTTTCGGCGGGAGCTTACTTCCCGGAGTGGACTGGCTCCACTCCGGGGTCAGATTCAGACTGCTCAGATCGATCGACATATTATTCGGCGGACGGCTCTTGTGTCTCGTCGGCAGGTATTTCCACCGCTTCAAGCACGGGTGCCGTTTCTGGCGCTTCTTCCGCATTGAGCACGGCGGCGGATACAATCCGGTCGCCTTCGTTCAGGTTGAAGAGGCGAACACCTTGAGTGTTGCGGCCGATCACGCGTAAATCGCTGGCACCGATGCAGATCATCTGCCCGTTCTGGGAGATGAGCATAATCCGGTGTTCTTCCGTCACCGCATGCGCGCTGACCACCTTGCCGTTGCGTTCCGTGGTTTGGATGCTGATGATTCCTTTGCCGCCGCGGCTTTGCAGGCGGTACTCGTCAAAGTTGGTTCGCTTGCCGTAGCCGTTTTCGGTGATGACCATCATGGTCGCTCCGGTATTGACGATCTCGATCGAGACAACTTCGTCAGAGCCTTCGAGCGTTACACCTTTGACACCGCGCGAAACGCGACCCAATGGTCGGGCATCCTGCTCCTTAAAGCGGATCGCTTTTCCGTTGTGCATGCTGAGAATGATTTCGTCGGTTCCGCTGGTCAGCTGCACACCAATCAGCTCATCGCCTTCATCAATATTGATGGCGTTGATGCCGCCGGCGCGGATGTTCTTGTAGGCCGACAGAACAGTTTTTTTGATGATTCCTTTTCGGGTGGCCATCAACAGATTGTGCTGATCATCATCGAGTTCTCGCACGCAGAGAATGGCGGCCAGTTTTTCGTCGGGAGCCATCTCAATGACATTGGCGAGTGAACGGCCGCGTGCCTGACGGCTGCCTTCCGGCACGTGGTAGGCTTTGAGCCAGTACATCCGGCCCGCTTCAGTAAAGCAGAGCAGGTAGTCGTGCGTAGAGCCGGTGAAGACATGTTCGACAAAATCTTCTTCCTTTGTGTCCATGCCGATGACGCCTTTACCGCCGCGCCGCTGCTGGCGGTAGGTGTCAACCGGAACACGTTTAATGTAGCCGGTGTTCGAAAGAGTGATCACGCACGGCTCGTCTGCGATCAGATCTTCCATGTTGATTTCGCCTTCGTCAACAC
>JADYZA010000034.1 GCA_020853375.1 Verrucomicrobiota bacterium
CGTACGACGCCGTCGAGGTGGTAGGGCAGATCGATCCGGAAATCGCCCGCCGTTGGCCGGTCGTCCGGTTTTCCGACGCACATCTTCCGGAACAAATCGCCCGCCGCTTCACCGAAGTCGAAACCGACGCCTTCACCGTTCCGGCACTGCGCGCCGCCTTTCAGCGCCTGCGCCTCAACTGACTTTTCCAATGGTTGGAAAAAATGGCGGTCACGCTTCCAAATATTGGAGGAATCGGCTAAAACCCTTCCAATCTTTGGAAGAAAAATCCCTCTGTTCTTCCAATGTTTGGAAATCGACCGGCTCGTTTACAAACTCTACGGCCTGACCGATGAAGAGGTGAAATTTGTGGAGGGGGCGGGAAATGAGCGGAACAAACGGACCAGACGGACGCAACGGTGGAGAAGGCCGACCGACAAATACTCCGATGTCTGGAAAAAATCCGAAGGCTCTGAATTCTCCGGCAGCGGAGCGGGTTTACGGGGCGCACGGCGGTTTCCGCAAGCTGAAGGCGTTTCAGGTGGCTGAACTCTGTTATGACTATACCTGCCGCTTTTGTGAACGATACATCCCGCCGAAAGACCGCCATTTTGATCAGATGGTGCAGGCTGCCCGCAGCGGCTTTCAGAACATCGGCGAAGGCAGCGAGGACAGCGCAACCAGTAAAAAGCTGGAGATGAATCTGACGAATGTAGCCAAGAGCAGCATCGGAGAACTGGAACGGGATTACCGGAAATATTTAAAGCGGCGGAATCTGCGGGAATGGGAGGCGGGCGATTTGGCTTTTGAGGAAGCCCGCGCATTGCGCCCGGAAACGGTGGAAGAGGCGGCGGAGTGGGTCAACGCTCCCGGCAAAAAGCAGTCCGCCGAAGAACGTGCCGCGAATCTCGGCGCAATTCTGGCCGCGCAGGCGCACTGGCTGACGGAACGTCTGCTGGATCGGCAGGCGCAGGATTTTGAAAAAGGAGGCGGCTTCTCCGAGCGGCTGTACAAAGCCAGAACAGGTAAAGACAGACCGAACGGACGAAACAGTCAGAACGGATAGGCTGGAGCAGTTGTCTGTTGTGTCGGTTGGGTCTGTTTCGTCCATGTTCCAAGGTTTGGAAAATTACTGCTCAAAACTGCGCAGCAGTTTGATTTCATCGGCCCAGATCGCCGGATCGGGCGTTTCCAGAATGAGCGGGATGCCGTTGAACCGTTCGTCGGACATTAGGAAGCGGAAGCAGTCGATTCCGATAAATCCTTTGCCGAGGGATTCATGACGGTCGACCCGTGTACCGAGATCTTTTTTGGAATCGTTGATGTGCATTCCTTCCAAATGTTGGAACCCAACAACCTTGCCGAACTCTTCAAATGTCGCGGCGAAGGTTTTCTCGGTGCGCAGGTCGTAACCGGCGGCGAAGGTGTGGCAGGTGTCGATGCAGATGCCGACGCGTGTTTTGTCTTTAACCTGTTCAATTATTCCGGCGAGGTGCTCAAAGCGGTGCCCCATGTTCGTGCCTTGTCCGGCGGTATTCTCAATCACCGCGATAACGCCTTTGGTTCCTGCCAGCGCAAGGTTGATGGATTCGGCGATGAGCGCGAGGCACTCGCTTTCCGAACATTTATCCAAATGACTGCCGGGGTGAAAATTGAGCCGGTCGAGTCCGAGTTGTTCACAGCGTTTCATTTCATCCAGAAACGCCGTACGGGATTTTTCCAGCCCTTCAGTTTCCGGATGTCCGAGGTTAATCAGATAGCTGTCATGCGGAAGGATTTGTTCCGGGGCGAATGTGTTCCGGCAGTTCTGCTTAAACGACTTGATGCTTTCGTCGGAGAGCGGGGCGGCGGCCCATTGTTTCTGGTTTTTGGTGAAGAGAGCGAAGGCATCCGCACCGATCGCTTTGGCATTCAGCGGTGCGTTTTCAACGCCGCCGCTCGCACTGACATGGGCTCCGATTGTTTTCATGCGGGGCAGTTTATCGGAAAAATCGGCGGCTCCAATACTCCTCTCACAAAACCTTCTTGCCGCCGTTGCGTCGTGCCAAGTTTTCGGGTTTAGTTCTGCTGGACATCGTGGCAAGTGCTAGCTGGGATTGGAGTGATTTTCATATGCGTATAAATCGGATTATTTTCGCCGTAGTTTTGCTTGTTCTGCTTGGCGCTGGAATTGGCATCAAGATGCGCGGCGGGGCAAAAGAGACTGGGGTTTGGTATCAGGAAGTCCGCGAGCTTTATTACGACATACCGGTACAGGTGAAGTTTTTTCCGGAAAACACGCAATTGAGCGCCCGTGTATGGGCCTATCTGGAAAGCATGGATGATGTTTTCAATGATTATAAGGATGGAAGCGAAATCTCAGCAGTAAACCGTGTTAATGCTGCCGGTGAGGTTACGTTGTCACCGGTACTGACGGATGCCTTCGATAAAGCCCTTCAGGCTTGGCAGTTTAGCGAGGGCGTGTTTGATGTTTCGTGCACGCCGTTGCGCAAGATTTGGCGCCAAGCCGAAAAACGCGGGAATCCTCCTTCCGAGGCGGAAATTCTAGCCGCCAAGGAGCGGTGCGGCATGAAGGTTAAACAGAATGGGGATCGATTAACGCTTTCCCGTGACGGGCTGGTGTTTGATTTTGGCGGGATCGATAAAGGAATTATTGCCGATCATGTGGTTGAAATGCTCAAAGCCGGCGGAGCGCGGAGTGCGCTGGTTCAAATCGGCGGAGAAACTGCGGCCTTCGGCCTTTCGCAAAAAAAGAAACCGTTCCGGATCGGCATACAGCATCCGGAAAAACGCGACGGCGTGTGGAGTGTGATTCAGGACAGCGGAACCGGTCTGTCGGCATCCACCAGTGGAAATTATGAAAATCCCATTACGATCAATGGGTTTACTTTCTATCACATTATGGATCCTCGCACCGGATATCCGGCGAAGACCGATGTCCTGTCTGTGAGTATCGCATTTCCAGAGACTGGAAAAAACTGGCTGACCGACAGCCTTTCAACGACCGGTGTGTTGCTGGGGCCGAAAAAAACGTTTGAAATCGTCAAACGGCTTGGCGGCGAAGCGATGTTTTTGATTCGCGAGGACGGGAAGATTAAGGAAGTCAAAAGTTCCGGCTGGGGGATGTTTGAATGATCTGAGGTGTACGTACGGAAATACTTCTGAGTCTGCTGTTCGATTTGGAAACGCGGCACTTGCGCCGAACGTCCGTTGCAGGTACAAAAGCGCCTCAACACAAGGCAAGTTATGAGTGTGCAACCAAACCGAGAAACATTTTTAAAAAAGGCGACACAGGGCAACCTGATTCCAGTCTGGAAAGAAATTCTGGCGGATCAGGAAACACCGGTTTCCGCCTACGAGCGGGTTCGCCAATTCCTTCGGGAGAAAGATCACGCTTCGCACACCTGGATGCTGGAAAGCGTTGAAGGCGGAGAGCACATCGGGCGCTATTCATTCATCGGCGGGAATCCTCGCGCCATCATTCGCGCTCATGGAACCGCCACCGAGATCACTGAAGGCGGCACGACGGTTAGAGTTGCCGATACCGACCCGCTGAACGCGCTCAAAGCATACATGAGCCGCTACCGTCCCGTGCGTGATCCGGCTTTGCCGCGTTTCATCGGCGGAGCGGTTGGGTTTCTTGGCTACGACATGATTTCCGTTTTCGAACCGCGCGTTCCGGTGATTCGGGAAGATGCCATCGGCAATCCCGATATGGTCATGATGATCACCAACGCCATTATCATTTTTGACCGCGTCAAGCACACCATGAAAGTGGTCGCCAATGCCTATGTTGACGGGAATCCCGATGACGCCTATGACGAAGCGCTTGCGGAAATTGACGAACTGTGTGAGGCCTTGCAGCAACCAGTTGGCCGCGTGCTGATCGATGCGCATCTTGACGTGAAATCTGTCGTGCCCGACTCGAATACCACGCCGGATGAGTTTCGAGCCATGGTTAGCAAAGCTCAGGAATATATCCGCTCAGGCGACATCATCCAGACCGTTCTTTCTCAGCGGTTTGAAACCGGGAATACCGCCGACTCACTCGACGTTTATCGCGCGTTACGCTCTATTAATCCGTCGCCTTACATGTTCTGTCTCGACCTCGCCGAAAGCGCATTGGTTGGATCTTCACCCGAAGTCCATGTGCGGTGCGAAGATCGCCGGGTTGAAGTCCGTCCGATCGCTGGAACCCGTCCTCGCGGAAAAACAGAGGCCGAAGACCTTGCGCTTGAAAAAGATCTGCTGGCCGACCCCAAAGAACTTGCCGAACACGTCATGCTCGTCGACCTTGGACGAAACGACATTGGTCGCGTCTGCGAATTTTCCAGTGTCAAAGTGCCCGAACAGATGGTCATTGAGCGGTACAGCCACGTCATGCATATCGTTTCCGATGTCACTGGCACGCTGGCTCCGGAATATGACGCCTACGATGTCCTGCGGGCCACATTCCCCGCCGGAACCGTCAGCGGCGCGCCAAAAATCCGCGCAATGGAAATCATCGCCGAACTCGAAAAAACCAAACGCGGCCCATACGCCGGTGCGGTCGGTTATTTCAGCTTCGACGGCAACCTTGATTCCTGCATCACCATCCGCACTATCGTATTGGATAAAAACAAAGCCTACGTCCAGGCGGGAGCTGGGATCGTCGCCGACTCCGTGCCGGAAATGGAGTATCAGGAAACCCGCAACAAAGCCGGAGCCATGATGAAAGCGCTTGCTCTGGCCAAACACTACACCGCCGCGCGGGAAGGGAGATCGAAATGATTTTAGTGATCGATAACTACGATTCCTTTACCTACAACCTCGTCCAATATCTCGGCGAACTGGGCGCGGAAATGAAAATTTTCCGCAACGATCAGATTACTGTTGCTGAGGCGGTTGCGCTGAAACCCGAAAAAGTACTGGTCAGTCCCGGCCCGTGTTCGCCGCGTGAAGCGGGGATTTCTTGCGATATCATCCGCGAGTTCGGCCCGCGCGTTCCATTGCTTGGCGTTTGTCTGGGGCATCAGTCGATTGGCGAAGTTTTCGGCGGGAAAGTGATTCGCGCCGCACGGCTGATGCACGGCAAAACATCGCCGATTCTGCACAAAGGTGAAAGTGTTTTCAAAGGACTGCCCAGTCCGTTCGATGCCACGCGCTACCACTCGCTCATCGTCGAACGCGAAAGCCTGCCGTCGTGCCTAAAAATCACCGCGGAAACCGCCGAAGGTGAAATCATGGGACTCATGCACACGGAATATCCGGTGCACGGAGTTCAGTTCCATCCGGAATCCATTCTGACCCAGCACGGCAAGCAGCTCCTCCAGAACTTTCTGGAACTGTAAATTATGTTTTTCGACACTCATGTTCATTTTGACGACTTCGTGAAGGATGGCTCGTTGGAGCAGGTGTTGGAGCGGGCCGAACGTTCCAACGTTTGGAAAATGATTGCCGTCGGTGGGTCGCTGGAGGCAAATGAGCTGGCGCAGATGCTGGCCGGCGCCTTTCCGCAACGAATTTTCGCCGCCGCCGGGTATGATCGGCATCTCGCCGGAACGCCGGTTAATGTGACGGCGTTGCGTGAGCTGGCCGAAAAAGAATCCACGGTTGCCATCGGCGAAACTGGGCTCGATTATTTTTACGAACCGGAAAAATCCAAAGAGCAGAAACGGCTGTTTTTCCAATGCTTGGAAACGGCCATTCATTTCCGCAAGCCGGTGATTGTTCATACGCGTGATGCCGATGAAGATACGCTGGCGATGCTGACCGATTTTTCCAGACATTGGAAGGGCGACCCGGCGCGTGTTGGCGTGGTTCATTGTTTTACCCGCGATCAGAACATGGCGAAGGCACTGCTCGATCTGGGTTTTTATATCAGCTTTAGCGGTATCGTCACCTTCGCCAATGCTGATCCGTTGAGGGAAGTGGCCAAGTTTGTTCCGGATGATCGGTTGTTGATTGAAACTGATTCGCCCTATCTTGCGCCGATTCCGCATCGCGGAAAACGGTGTGAGCCCGCCTTCGGTGTCGATACGGCCAAACGGCTTGCCGAACTGCGCGGCTGTGCAGTAGAGTCGCTGGCGCAAACGACAATGAACAATGCTGTCCAACTGTTCGGATTGAAGGAGGAGACGACATGAAGAAAATTCTATTCACGCTGATCGCACTGTCTGCCGCCGCTTATGCTCAGGATGTTGTGAAGGTGACGGGAGATCGTGTCAGTTTACGCGCTGTTCCGGATACGAACGCTGTTTTGCTGGCCCGCGCGATGCTTGGGGACGAGCTGGTGCTTAAAGATAACAGTAATCCCGATTGGGTTGGCGTTCTACCTCCGGCCAGCATTGACCTTTGGGTTAATGGCGAATTTGTCAGCAACAACGTCGTTTGTCCGGAAATTCTGAATATCCGTTCCGGACCGAGTTTGAGCCATAGCGTTGTGGGTTCGGCTTTGAAGGGCGATAAGCTGACAGTGCGCGGCGGGGCCGGTGGCTGGCTCAAGATTGCTCCGACATCGAACACGATCGTGTGGATCAAACGCGAATTCACGCAGACTCCGGGGGTTGCGCCTGTTGAACCGGTGACGGCTCCATTGGCGGCGGCGCAAACACAAGCGGTTGTGACAGTTGTTGCTGCGCCAACCTTTCAGGAAGTTATGAATGAAGGTTCCGCAATATCCGGGAAGCCGCTGACGGAAGATACAGCCAAGGCTCAGGGAGTTGATGGAACGTATACGGGTGTTTTACAGCCCGCCGAAGGATTGCTCTACAAGCTGATCGATGATCATTTCACCGATATAATCGTCTGCTATGTCCGCGGTAACAGCGCTCAGATGCAGACCTTTAAAGGTGCGAAAATTGAAATCACCGGGAAAACCTACTGGGCTTCTGGCAAAGACCTGCCACTGGTTGTTCCTGCTCGGATTAAGCCGCTGCCAGTCGTGCGTTAAATGTCGGACTGTTCGCCGAGTTCCGCTTTGCAGAGCTCGTAGAAGTTGCAGTTTTTGCAAGAGGCCTGATCTGCGGCGAGTTCCCATTCTTCTTTCGGAAGCGGCACGTTTTTAGCTCGGTCAAAGTCCACTAGATATTCGGTCATTTCTGCCACCGATTCTTCAACCTGTTTTTCCAAGGTTTGGAAGTCCTCTGCGGTCATTTGAAATGGCGCGACTTTTCCCTCGTTGAGGTATTCGACGTAAAGGAATGTATCTTCGGGTTTGGCACGGAATTTTTCACGCGCCCAGATCGCGTAAAGCCCCAGCTGCTCGCGGTGCGATTCTTTAACTTTTCCGGCCTTCCAGTCGTGAATGTGAAATTGCCCGCCGATGCGGTAGGCGTAGTCGGGGATGACGTACATTTTAACGCCGTTGAATTCAATGCTTTCAGGGTCACCGCCCATGTCTGGAGTTTTCACCGGAAGCTCCTGCTCTCGGGTTACAGTTCCAATCCTTGGAAGCACCTTTTCGATAAAATTTACGATGCAGTTTTTAATCTGACCGCTCATCTGTTCGGCGGCGGCTTTTTCGTCGCCCATCACGCCGTAATAATGTTCGCGCAGACAGCAGAATTTTTTCGGATCGGTCTTCCATTCGCCGTGTTTTGATTCGGTCCACTTCTGGCGCAGGAAAGGACGTGCGACGGTTTCGAATGCTGTTTCGGCGGTGATCGGGTTGCCAGCCTGATGCTGGCGCAGTACGCGCATGACGGAATTTTCGGCCGCTTGCCCCATCAATCCCCAGCGGTTATCCATTTTGTTTAATTGATAGGCTTTTTTCGTTTCAGGTGCGGCGTTCTTTTCCCAGCCGCCCCACATGCCGTATTTGCTCCAGTAGCGGCGGCGGCGACATTCATCGAAATCTGCCGCCGCACTGAACGACCACGAAAAGGTATTTTCCAGTTTTCCCATGACCCCGTTTTCTTCAAATTCAAAATGGTGGAGGCGGGGGGAATCGAACCCCCGTCCGCCTAAGCGTCACAACAGCTTCTACGTGTGTAGTCTGCCTTTAAGGTCTCGCCTTCGTGACTGTCAGCAGACAGGGCCATCACGAACGCCAGCAACCTGTTGGTTTTCGCCCCTTCGCCCGGCTGCCCGGCGTCGGAACTATCCTGCTGTCGTCGTCTTCATCCTCTCAGCAGGTGTCAGAGGGAAGACGTCGAGCCTTTAATTAGGCTGCGAGTGCGTACTGTTCGTTGGCACTTATTGTTTTTGCCGGAGGTTTAACGAGGCCAACCGACATCCTCGACACGCCACTGAAGCTTCAACCTAAACGTCGAAACCAGTCGCCCCCGTAAAAGGGAGCAGAAGTATGACACAACGCAGATGGAGGGCAACCCTTAAAGTATCGGCGTCAGGAGGGCTGCCAGGTTTTCACGCAACCGGCTGCCAGCGGAGCGGGACTGCCAGTCGGCGAGGAGGACTTCATCACTTGAATTGATGTCTTCGTGGATGATGTCTTTCATGATGTCGGCGAAGTCCTCGCCATAAACGGCAAGGCAGGTTTCATAGTTAAGACTGAGACTGCGCACATCGAGATTAGCCGTACCGATAAGGGAGAATTCTCCGTCCACGACGAGGGCTTTGGCATGCATGAATGGCGGGCGGCGCTCAAAGATGCGCACACCGGCTAGTAAAAGTTCTTCGTAAAGGGCACGGCTTGCAAGCCCTGCATAGAAGTGGTTGTTCTTCTGGGGGACAATCAGACGTACATCCACGCCGCGCAGTGCAGCCGAGCGCAGAGCCCTCAGAAGATCTACTGGCGGCACAAAATAGGGAGTGATGGCCAGTATCTGCTTTTTGGCGAGGACAATACTGTTGAAAAAACTTTCGATGGCGACGTCTTCGACGGTGGATGGGCCGGTGCTGATGAGGCGGGCGGTGATGTTTCCTGCGGGCTCGGCGTGCGGGAAATATTCTTCGGTCAGGAGTTTTTCAGGAGATTCTTCGGTGATGAAATACCAGTCGTGCAGGAAGGAGTATTGTAGTTCCTGCACAATGGGACCTTCGGCCTCAAAGTGGTAGTCGCGGATAGGCAATTTTCCTGGGCGGGTGACGTGTTCGTCGAGCAGGTTGATGCCTCCGAAAAATCCAATTTTTCCGTCAACAACGAGTGTTTTCCGATGATTGCGCAGATTGATCTGAAACTGGCGTTTGAGCAGATTGGCCTGTGTCCAGCCGGCAACTTTGAAACTGGGCAACTTACGGGCTTTGAGAAAAAGCCCGCCGAAAAGTGCGCGGGTCGAACCAAAGCGGTCGTAGAGCAGGCGCACCTGAACGCCTTCGGCGGCTTTGTCGGCGAGCGCATTCATGAACTCGCGGCTGACGGCATCATTACCGATAATGTAACTTTGAAGATGGATGTGGCATTTCGCGCCGCGAATAGCTTTCAGCATGCGAGGGTAGGCTTCATCGCCGTCAACCAGCGGAGTGAGCCGGTTGCCGGAGAGCGCAGGATGGGACGGAATGAGAGCGTCGAGTGTCCGGTTGAATTCGCGCTGAAATTCATTTTCGGCGGGCGTACCGGTGAGGTTGTGCCAGTAGGCGCGCGGAGCCGTTTCGCGGGTTCCTTTGCGGGTTTCCAGCAGATGCTCGTCGGCGAGAAATTTAAGGTAGCCACGGTCGATGACTCGGTCGATGCCGAAACTAAGGTAGAAAAGCGGACCAATGACCGGAACCGACCATGCGATGAAAATCCATAGGAGGGTGGAGCTCGCATTGCGGCGACGCTGAAGACTATGGAGTGTGACCAGTAGAAACGCAGTCAGATGACACATCCATCCGGCCGTCCATAAAATATGCTGACTTAGATGCATCTCAGTTGTTCAGCGCTTCGCGGAGCTCTTTTTCGTACAGGTGAGGTTCCAACAGGAATGAGTCGTGTCCTTTGTCTGAATGAACAGTCACATGCTTGACGGGAACTCGTCCTTCTTCGAGTTTTTTTCGGTAGAATTCCTGGTCCTCAGGATAGAAGCAGTAGTCATCGTCGATGGTGAAAATTGTGTAATGCTGATGACGGCATTTTCCGAACAGGGCGACATAATCCGCCGCACCGCAGTCGCGCAACAGATGATAATCTGACCATGCGGCAACAAGTTGCAGGTACGTGTTTGCGTCGAAACGGCGGACGAGTTTGCGCCCTTGGTGCAAGATGTATGATTCAAGCGGTGAGCTTACTTTATACCACGAGAATTCATCGTATTCCTGCTCCCAGCGGTTCTGGGCGCGCTCCTCAATAAAGTCCAGAGAGACAAAGGTCTTGTGCGAAATCATCCGCGCCAACGCAAGGCCTCGCACGGGCGGTTCCCCGTCGTAGTAATTCCCGTTGCGGAAGTTCGGGTCGTTTTCAATGGCCAGAATCTGCTCGATATTATGGGCGCGGATCAGAGTGGTCGGCTCAATGCCGCAGGCGATGGCGATGATCCGGTCGGTTAGTTGCGGATAGCGCGCCGCCAGATTCGCCGTGAGCATTCCACCGAGCGACGCACCGATGACTGCATGCAGTTTTTCGATACCCAAATGGTTTAGAAGCGGAATCTGTGAATCCACGATGTCGCTGAAATGGATGCGGGGAAAGTTTCCGCCGTAGGGTTTTCCGGTGGCTGGATTGATTGAAGATGGACCGGTCGAACCGTAGCATCCGCCGAAATAGTTGATACAGATGACATAAAAACGATTTGTATCGATGATCTTCTGCGGGCCGATGAAGTCGCTCCACCATCCGGTTTGGCAGTCGGCATTCCATTTTTCACCGATGCCCGGTACGGCTGTATTCAGTCCGGCGGCATGTTGCGAGCCAGACAGTGCGTGAAAAAGCAAAATGGCATTATCACACTTCTCGTTCAACGTGCCATAGGTTTCATACGCCAGCGTGACGGGGCCGAAATTGATTCCGCTCCGTAGAGTCAACGTATCGTAAGTGAAAAATTTGGTTTCAACGGTTTTCATAGGGCGGCGCAAATATGAACTATGAAAGATGAACTATGAAAGCGGTATTTTCACCGATTTCATAATTCACCGATCATAATTCGTTATACATCTACTATTTCAGTGCCTGCTTGAGGTCGGCGAGAATGTCGTCGATATGCTCAAGTCCGACTGAAAGACGAACTAGGCCGGGCGTAATGCCGCCTTCCGCTTGCTGTGCGGCGGTAAGTTGCGAATGCGTCGTTGTCGCCGGATGAATCGCTAGGCTCTTCGCGTCGCCGACATTGGCGAGGTGCGAGAAGAGCTGAAGTTTTTCAATGAACTTTTTACCGGCCTGTTCTCCGCCTTTGACCTCAAAGACCACCGTCGCGCCGAAACCGTTTTTAAGCAGCTTCTTCGCAGTTTTATGTGATGGATGACTTTCCAATCCTGGGAAGCGAACCCATTCGACTTCGCTTTGTTTTTCGAGGAATTTCGCAACCGCCAGCGCGTTTTCGCTGTGACGCTCCATACGCAGGGCCAACGTTTCAATACCTTGCAGGAACTGCCACGCATTGTCGGGCGACAGACACGCGCCGAGATTGCGTAGCGGCACCAGCCTCATCCGTAGAATGTACGCGAGTGGTGCCAGTGACGGCGGCAGGTCGATGGCGTAACGGACGCCGTGATAGCTTTCGTCCGGTTCGGAGAGCAGGGGGTGTTTTCCAGTAGCCCAGTTGAACTTTCCGGAATCCACCACGATACCGCCGATTCCGTTGCCGTGTCCTCCCAGCCATTTGGTGAGCGAGTGGACTACGATGTCTGCGCCGTGTTCGATCGGACGGAGCAGGTGCGGCGTGGTGAAGGTGCTGTCCACGATCAGCGGCAGGCCGTTGGCGTGTGCAATTTTTGAGATTGCTTCAATGTCAGAAACGTCGAGCGACGGGTTTCCGATGGTCTCGGTGTAGAGCGCCTTCGTCTTTGCCGTGATCGCTTTGGCAAAGTTCTGCGGATCGGACGGATCGACAAACTTCACGGTGATACCTAGTTGCGGCAGGATATTGTTGAACTGCGTGTAGGTTCCGCCATAGAGATTGCTCGAGGCCACAATTTCATCGCCTGCTTGAGCGAGGTTGATGATGCTGTAGAAGATCGCGGCCGTTCCGGATGCTACTGCAAGAGCGGCGGCTCCGCCTTCGAGCGCGGCGACGCGTTGTTCGAGTACATCGTTTGTCGGGTTCATCAGCCGCGAATAAATGTTGCCCAGCTCTTTCAAGCCGAACAGGTTTGCGGCGTGCTCCGTGTCGCGGAAGACATAGGCACTTGTTCTGTAAACGGGAACCGCACAGCTGCCTGTGGAGTCCGGGGTGTAGCCAGCATGAAGTGCCAGCGTTTCTGTATTCTTGCTCATGGTTATTCCTCTCTTTCTTAATATTCCGCCAGAGAGGGCGAGGTGAGATGCGGTTGACCATCAACTTTCCCCATACGGGGCGCATCGCCTTTTGCTAGGCCGTGGCACCTTGGGTTGTCAGGTTGCCGGGCGTTTACCTCACGCCTCTCTGAATGCATGAGGCGAAAGATACGCTTTCCGAAAAGGCTGTCAAATAAAAATCTGATAAAAAGGATAACCAATAGCGGGATTAGTTTTTTTCAATGGTTTCAAGGGTTGGAGTGACGTTTGGAAACCACGGCTTCGCTCTTGCCAAGGCTGAAGGGCTTCCGTACTCTCTGGCGCATATGAATTCAAAACAGAACTACGCTTTTTTCGCAGGCGTCTTGGCGGTTGTCACGTTGCTTTTTGCGGTCGGCTGTTCGACAGGTAAGCCGTATCAAGAAACTCGTTCTGGAAACTATTTCTATCTTGATCCTTTCGCTTACAAGCCGGAGACGCCACAGGAGCATTTGCGCTACGCTCAGTCACTCAAAGAAAAAGGGCATCTCCGGGGCGCGCGCAAACAATTTGAGATCCTTGTGAAGCGCTGGCCGGACAGCGCGGAAGCCGCCATTGCCAAACAGTCAGCGGCAGAAGTTTATTTTGAGCAGGGAAAAAACAAGAAGTCGTTTACTGCTTATGAGGAGCTGATTCAGCAGTACTACACCAGTATCAAAGATTACGAGGTCATTCTTGATCGCCAATATGTGCTGGCAACCAAAGAGATGAACCGGAAACGGATGCGCTGGCTTTTTGGAGGCTATCGTGCGCCGGAGAGGGCTGTGCCGCTGTTTGAGTCGATTATTCAGAATGCGCCGCAGTGGGAACGTGCGCCGGAAATGCAGTACATGATAGGCCAAGCCTATCAGAAGAATGGTGATCAGGAATTGGCTGTTGTGGCGTATTCGACCGTTGAGTACCGCTATCCAGATAGTCCGTTTTCCGAAAAAGCCGCTGTTGCGAAGATTGGAAGTTTCAAGGACTTGGTTGAATCTAAGCCATACAGCGTGGATATTCGTGAGCAGGCTCAGCTTTCCGCAGGATTGTTCCCAGAACTCTACACAAACTCTCAACATATTGCGGAAGTGAAAGATTTCGGCAAAGAGCTTCACGGGACTTCAGCGGAATACAATTACGAAATCGGGCGGTTTTACGAGCGGATTCCCCGTCCGATGCAAACCAATGCTGCGGCAATTTATTACAATAAGGTGATCAAAAAGTATGGCGATACCGAATACGCCGCCAAGGCCGAAGCGCGTTTGCGTGTTCTTTTCCCCCACGGCGGAGCCGTGTTGGCCGATGGAACAAAAGCCCCGATTCTTCCGATGACCGATGTCTCGGGAGGCGAAATCTCTTCGGGTGCTGAGGCTGTGGATATCAAAGTTGGCGTGCGCTCAGACGGCTCGACTGCTCAAGTCGGAACAGGCAGGGCAGCAGTCGGAGTGCTTCCTGCCCGAACCACGATGGATGCCGACGCAATCGAGATCACGGCCGACCGAATGGAATACGCAGGCGATTTGCTGATAGGCGATGGCAACGTGGCGGTTCAGCAATCCGGCGCCAGCTTGCAGGCTGATCATGTAACCGTGAACTCGAAAACCGGCGAAATTCGGGCCAACGGAAATATTCTGATGATCCGCGAGGGGAATCGCTGGGAAGGTCAGGA
>JADYZA010000035.1 GCA_020853375.1 Verrucomicrobiota bacterium
ATCCGGAAATTACGGATGCGCAGATTCAGAAAACCATCGGTGACTGCGTGTTTGTTTCCGAAGCGTTTTTCCCGTTTGCCGACAGTATCGACGAAGCCCACGCCGTCGGCGCGCGCTTTATCGTTCAACCCGGCGGCTCGATTCGCGACGACGAAGTCATCGCCGCCTGTGACAAATACGGCATCGCGATGGCATTTACCGGCATGCGCCACTTCAAACATTGATATCGGCTGATTTTGGCGCATGGACTTCGTTGCAAAGGGTTCGCAGTATTTCATATACAGCTTCACCCTTCGCGCCTCGTCTCTGCACCAAACTAAGCCGATATCAGAGTTCCAATGTTTGGGAAAAACACTGTGCCGTAAGGCAGTTACTTCCAAAGCTTGGAATTTCGTGCAGATTCGTGCAGATTCGTGGGCGGTTTTAAACAGGAGAATTTCGATGGATCAGACTTGGTTGAAACTGCAGAACGGCAGCGATGTGCGCGGCGTAGCGCTGGAAGGCGTGGCGGGCGAAGAGGTGAATCTAACGGCGGAAATCGTTCGTCCGATTGGTTACGCCTTTGCGCAATGGCTTTCGGAAAAGAAGGGCGTTCCGGCCAGTCAGCTGAAAGTCGCGGTCGGTCATGACTCGCGTCTTTCCGCCGACATGATCAAAACCGCAGTATTCCAAGGTTTGGAAAAAGCGGGTTGCTCGGCCATTGCCGACAGCGGACTTTCTTCGACTCCTGCCATGTTCATGGCGACGGTTTTTGAAAATCACGCCTGCGACGGATCAATCATGCTGACGGCCAGCCATCTGCCATTTAACCGTAACGGCCTGAAGTTTTTCACCCGCGATGGCGGACTCGAGAAGGGCGACATCAAAAAAATTCTGACGATCGCAACGGCAACCGGAAGGTTTGAGGCTCCAGTGGTTTCCAAGGTTCGGAAAGTCAATCTAATGGACGACTACGCGGCCCTGCTGGTTTCCATCATTCGCAAGGGCGCGGGGCAGGGCGATCAGCCGCTGGCCGGATTGAAGATCGTCGTCGATGCCGGTAACGGCGCGGGCGGCTATTTTGTCGGCAAGGTTCTTAAGCCGCTCGGTGCCGACACGACCGGCAGTCAGTTCCTTGAGCCGGATGGTCGTTTTCCGAACCATATTCCGAACCCAGAAGAAAAAGAGGCGATGGATGCGATCATCACCGCCGTGAAAAACAACAATGCCGACCTCGGCATTATTTTTGACACCGACGTGGATCGCGCCGGAGCCGTCGATAAAAACGGCAAACCGATCAACCGCAACCGTTTTATCGCGCTGATGGCCTCCATTGTTCTCGAAGAGCATCCCGGCACGTTGATTGTCACCGACTCGGTGACGTCAACCGGCCTGAAATACTGGATCGAAGAAAAACTCGGCGGTGTTCATCACCGGTTCAAGCGAGGCTATAAAAACGTCATCAACGAATCGATCCGTTTGAACGGCGAAGGAAAAGAATCTTGGCTGGCAATGGAAACCTCCGGCCACGGCGCGCTGAAGGAAAATTATTTTTTGGATGACGGCGCTTATCAGATTGCCAAAATTCTGGTCAAAGCCGCGCAGTTGCATTCCGCCGGAAAGGGCGGGGTGGATAAGCTGGTCGCCGGCCTGCCCGAACCTGCCGAGGCCAAAGAATACCGTGCGAAAATTAAAACTGCCGAGTTTGGCCCGTACGGCGACGATTTATTGAAAAAGTTCGAACAGTTCGTGGCCAATGAGCCGGGCTGGTCGATCACGCCGGATAACTACGAAGGTGTGCATGTGACGGTCGATGCCGCGCATGGAAACGGCTGGGCGCTGTTACGCAAGTCGTTGCACGATCCGGTGCTTCCGCTGAATATCGAGAGTGAAGAGCGGGGCGGCGTCGCAAAAATCGCCGCGCGAGTTCATGCTTTTCTGGCGCAGTTCGATCAGCTTGAACTGCCTAAAATGTAAAAACGGAGGCTTCCATGGGCCGGAAAGTTTTAGTGACGGGAGCGACGCGCGGCATCGGATGCGAGATGACGAAGCAGCTCTGCGCTCAGGGCTTCACGGTTTTTGCCACGGGCCGCGATCAGTCGTTGCTGAACGATCTGAAAAAAGAGACCGGTTGTCTCGGCGAAGTGTGCGATCTGGCCGATGCCTCAGCGGCGGTTGCTCTGTATGAAAAGGCTCGCCGCGCCCTGGGGCAGATTGATGTGCTCGTCAATAATGCCGGATTCAATCCGGGTAAAAATCCGCTGGTTGAGGTCAGTACGGAACAACTGGACGCATCGTATGCGGTCAACTTCCGTGCGCCGTATTTGCTTTGCCGTGAGGCGCTCAAGGAAATGAGCGCACGGCGGAGCGGCCATATTCTGAACGTGGTCAGCAGTCTGGCCCGCACCAGCGCACCGAATTATTCGACCTACTGTTCGCTTAAGCACGCCTTGCACGGCTTCACGCAGTGTCTGGCCAAAGAGGCCCGGTTGGTGGATGTGAAAGTCACCGGCGTTTATCCAGGCGGGGTTGACACGGATTTCCGGATCGAAGACCGACCCGACTATATGCGCGCCGATTCCGCCGCACGGATGATCGTGCAGTGCATCAATGCGCCGGAAGACGTGGTGGTGCACGAACTGGTTTACCGTCCAATGATTGAATCGAACTTCTGAGGTTTTATGAAAATGAGAGTTTGGCTGTTTTTGGTTGGTATCGGTTTACTGGTCTCCGGATGCTCGACGATGGATGCCGTAACCGGTAAGCAGACCCGGAACTTCTATTCCTTGGACAAGGATGTGGAGATCGGTTCGCAGGTGTATAGCGAAACGGTTGCCGAAATGAAACAGCGCGGC
>JADYZA010000036.1 GCA_020853375.1 Verrucomicrobiota bacterium
GTATCCGCTATGAATCCGAGTTTCTCGCTGATGATCAATTGTGTTTCAAGCTCCGCTGCAGATCCGTCGGCAATACGTAAAAAATGAATAAAGTCATTTGCATGATGACGAGCACTTCCTTCGGCAATGTTTGAAGGAATACTAACCGAAGCCCGCCGCATCTGGTTGGTAATGCCGAATTTTTCAGATTCAGGGAACGATGCGGTCAAGCGATAGATATCAGCCACTACCGCTATCGCTTTCTTCCATACCTCTAAATCTTTGTAATCGCTCATCATGTATTCGAGTTTGGAGTTTGAGGTTTTGGGGTTGGTGGAGTGCGGTTAAGAGCAGGAAGACACCGCAAACTTCAAACCGCCGACTTCAAACTTTCTCAAAATCCTTTCGAATACGGCGCGCCGTCGAGGATTTTGAGATCTCCATCCGTCATGATTTTAACGAGTTCTTCAAATTTAACAGTCGGTTCCCAGCCAAGCTGTTTTTTGGCCTTGGCGGGATTGCCGAGCAACTGTTCGACTTCTGCCGGACGGTAGTAGCGCTCATCCATGCGAACCACGATGTCGCCAGTGGCTTTGTTTTTCCCAACCTCTTTAACCCCTTCGCCGTCCCAGACGATTTTGATGCCAACATGGCCAAATGATTTCTCGATGAATTCACGTACCGTGTGCATTTCGTTGGTAGCGACAACGTAGTCGTCCGGAGTCGCCTGCTGGAGCATCATCCACATCATCTGGACGTAATCGGGAGCATAGCCCCAGTCGCGCAGGGCATTGATGTTGCCCATATAAAGACACTTCTGCTGTCCGCGCAAAATGCGGGCAACCGCCATAGTGATCTTGCGTGTCACAAACGTTTCGCCCCGGCGCGGCGATTCGTGATTGAAGAGAATCCCGTTGCTGGCGTGCAGGCCATAAGCTTCGCGATAGTTTTTCACAATCCAGAACCCGTACTGCTTGGCCACCGCGTAAGGCGACCGCGGATAAAATGGCGTGGTTTCTGTCTGCGGAACTTCCATCACCTGTCCATACAGCTCGGATGTGGAGGCCTGATAGAAGCGGCTCTGCACACCGGTTTCACGAATGCTGTCGAGCAGGCGAAGCGTTCCAATCGCATCCACCTCGGCGGTATATTCCGGAACTTCAAACGAAACCTGCACATGCGACTGGGCGCCGAGGTTGTAAATTTCACTCGGATGAATTTTTTCGATCAGCCGGTTCAAATTACTCGAGTCGGTCAGATCGCCGTAGTGCAGAAACATCTTCACGCCGGTTTCGTGCCGGTCTTTATAAAGATGGTCTATCCGGCCTGTGTTAAACGAACTGGCGCGGCGGATGATTCCGTGAACTTCATAGCCTTTGTCGAGCAGCAGCTCGGCAAGGTACGATCCATCCTGTCCGGTGATTCCGGTAATGAGTGCTTTTTTCATGAGCAACCTTGGGTTGAGTTAACTGTGATCCGTTAGTCGATAAAGCGCATATGAGCGCAAACTCCTGCGCCCTGAATTTTAATTCCCGAATCGGTGTCAGCCGATTATTCCACCGGCCCGCAACTTTTCGATAATGCGATCCACGGACTGTTCGGCGGAAAGTTCAGCCGTTGTCAGTGTCAGCTCCGGTTTTTCCGGTGCTTCATATGGATCTGTAATACCGGTGAACTGCGGGATTTCTCCGGCGCGCGCCTTTTTGTAAAGGCCTTTGGGGTCGCGCTGTTCACACACCGCAAGCGGCGTATCAACAAAAACCTCCACAAAGCCTTCTCCAATGACTTGCCGGGCGGCCGCGCGGTCAGCGCGGTAAGGTGAGATGAATGCGGTGATCACAATGATACCGGCATCATTAAAAAGGCGCGCCACTTCTGCGATGCGGCGAATATTTTCCGTCCGGTCTTCCATAGAGAAGCCCAGATCGCGGTTGAGGCCGTGACGAATGTTGTCACCGTCCAGAATGTAACAAGCATGACCCATATCGACCAGTTCCCGCTCCAACTGCCGGGCGATGGTCGATTTGCCCGAACCGCTGAACCCAGTCAACCAAAGCGTGGCCGCTTTCTGGTTCAGCAGTTTGCAGCGGTCTTCGACTGAAACTAGGCTGTCGGTTTTGACAATGTTCCGGCTGACTGGCAGAGAGGTTGCGGGTTTTGAAACCGCCCGGTCGATGATCATCCCGGCTCCGACCGTGATGTTCGTCATGCGGTCGATTAGAATAAACGCGCCGGTTGCGCGGTTTTTTTCGTAGGGATCAAAGGCGATTGGCCGGTGTAGAGTAATTTGTGTTCGGGCAATTTCATTCAGCAGAAGCTCGGTCTCCGCTCCGGTAGAAGCCGCCTTGCGCATCGTGTTCACATCCACTTTATAGCGGATATCAGCTAACACGCCGGGCACCATGTTGGTGGTCTGCTTGATCAGATAGGATCGGCCCTTCTGTGCGGGAGTCTCGTGCATCCAGACCACCATCGCTTCGAATTCGTTTCCAATGTGTGGAAGGTTTTTGACTGGCACCAGCATGTTGCCACGCGAGACATCAATCTCATCTTCCAGCGTAACCGTGACCGCCATCGGCGCAAAAGCCTCGGGAATTTTCCCGTCGGGGCCGTAGACGGATTTGATTTTCGAGGTGCGCCGTGACGGCAGACTCATCACTTCGTCGCCCGCCCGGATGATGCCCGACGCAATCGTTCCGCTGAATCCGCGGAAGTTTAGGTCCGGGCGCAACACGTACTGCACCGGAAAACGCATATCGACCAGGTTGCGGTCGGCGGAGATATTCACGTTTTCCAGATGGTGCAGGAACGTGGGCCCGTCATACCAAGGCATCTTGTCCGACTTATCGACTACATTGTCGCCTTTAAGCGCGGACATTGGAATAAAGTGAATGTCTGTAAACCCAAGGCGGGCGACAAAGCCGTTGTAGTCGGCGCGGATTTTCTCAAAAACCTCTTCCGACCAGCCAACGATATCCATTTTGTTGACCGCGACCACCACGTGTTTAATGCCCAGCAGAGAACAGATGAAGCTGTGCCGCTTGGTCTGGGTGATCACACCGTAACGGGCATCGATCAAAATCACCGCCAGATTGCAGGTCGAAGCGCCGGTGGCCATGTTGCGGGTGTACTGATCATGTCCGGGCGTATCGGCGATGATAAACTTCCGCTTGTCGGTCGAAAAATAACGATAAGCCACATCAATGGTAATACCCTGTTCGCGCTCGGCCTTCAGCCCATCGGTCAGCAGCGCCGGATCGAAATCATCGCCGGTCGTGCCGTGCACTTTGGAGTCTTTTGTCACGGCGGCCAACTGATCCTCATAGATCATGTGACTGTCATAAAGCAGACGCCCAATCAGCGTTGATTTGCCGTCATCGACCGAGCCGCAGGTCAGAAACCGAAGCAGATCTTTTTCCTCATGGCGGCGGAGATACGCCGCCACATCGCTGGCGATCAGCTCTTTCTCTTTAATTTCGTAAGCCATAAAAATCCTTGGCGGTATCTAAAAATACCCGTCCTTCTTTTTCTCTTCCATTGAGGCGGCGCCGTCATAATCAATAACGCGACCCTGCCGCTCAGAGGTGGTGGTGAGCAGCATTTCCTGAACAATTTCCTCGAGCGTTCCGGCGCTGGATTCAACCGCGCCAGTCAGCGGATAACAACCCAGCGTGCGGAAACGCACTTTTTTCATCATCGGCTTTTCGCCCGGCTTCAATTCCATCCGGTCGTCATCAACCATGATGAGCGTTCCGTTGCGCTCAACCACCGGACGTTCCGCGGCAAAATAGAGCGGCACAATCGGAATCTGTTCGCGCAACAAGTAGAGCCAGATATCGAGCTCAGTCCAGTTGGAGATCGGAAACACTCGGATCGACTCGCCCTTGTTCACTTTCGCATTATAAAGATTCCAAAGCTCGGGACGCTGGTTTTTCGGATCCCACTGATGAAACTCGTTGCGGAAACTATACACCCGCTCCTTGGCGCGGGACTTTTCCTCGTCACGACGGGCTCCGCCGAATGCGGCATCAAAGCCATAGTGATTCAGCGCCTGCTTCAGCCCATCGGTCTTCATCACCTGCGTATGCTTTTCCGAACCATGCTTGAACGGATTGATCACATCCTTGCCATCGGGATTAATCCAAACCTTCACATCCACCTGATACTTTTCGGCCATCAGCGAGCGGAATTTGTACATCTCGCGAAACTTCCACTGCGTATCGACGTGCATCAGCGGGAACGGAATTTTCCCCGGAGCAAACGCTTTGTGCGCCAGATGAAGCATGACCGACGAATCCTTGCCGATGGAGTAGAGCATGACTGGATTCTGAAACTCGGCCGCCACCTCACGGATGATATGGATGCTTTCAGCCTCCAACTGCTTCAAATGTGATAAATTGTACCCGCTCATTAAAATTCCCTTATTTAGAAGGAATGTGATCGTGTATTATGTGATTTGGAAAATCGACTGTTTTTTCCATAAAATACCCGCAACTGGAAAACCTACAACGGCGCCGATACCACGAAAAAGGGATTCAGCAGGGTTTCCTTATTATAGGACAAAGGATCGTTCGTGCCGTACTGCACAACGGTTCCGCCGGACGCCTCCACGATCGCCTGCGCGGCAGCCGTATCCCACTCCATCGTCGGCGCGATGCGTGGATAAACATCCGCCATTCCGGCGGCCACCATGCAAAGTTTCAGCGAGCTCCCGCTCGAAACGAGCTCAACCCGACCTTTCTTTTCCAAAGCCGCAATAAACAACTCCGTCTCTGGGTTCATGTGCGAGCGGGACGCAACAACGCGGATTACCGATTGATGCTTGTCGATTTCTGATTTCAACGGCAACGCTTCGTAGTTTTTTTCCAAACCTTGGAAAAGATCGTCGCCAGTTGCGCGAAAAGCACCCTGCCCGACGATGCCGAAATAAAGCATGTTCAGCGCCGGAGCATAAACCACACCGAGAACCGGATGGCCGTTTTCGATCAACGCGATGTTGACGGTGAATTCGCCGTTCTTCTTGATAAATTCCTTGGTGCCGTCGAGCGGATCAACCAGCCAGTATTTTCTCCACGCTTTGCGGTGTTCATACGGAACCGTTTTACTCTCTTCGGAAAGAATCGGCAGGCCGGTCTCTTCCAGCGCGTCGCAAATTATGTGGTGCGCCGCTTTATCGGCCGCGGTCAGCGGCGACGCATCTGATTTGAATTCCACAGCAACGTCACGCTTATAAATCTCCAGAATGGCTCCGCCCGCGCGAAGCGCCGCATCCGTTGCTGTTTTTAAAAAACCGTTCATACGCCGAAAAATTCTTTATACCACGCCACAAAACGACCCAGCCCTTCGGCCATGGATGTCGTCGGCTGATAGCCCAGCTTTTTCCGAGCTTTGGAAATATCGGCAAAGGTGATCGGCACGTCGCCGGCCTGCATGGGAAGCATTTCCATTTTCGGCTCAACGCCCAGTTTGGCGGCCAACGTTTTGATGAAATCCATCAGGTTTTCCGGCGTGCTGTTGCCCAGATTGAAAATTTCGTATGGCTCCAAACCATCAGCAAACAGCGCACCCTTCACTCCGGCGACGATGTCGTCGATGTAGGTGAAGTCGCGTTCCATTTTACCGTGGTTAAACACCTGGATCGGACGGCCTTTTAGCATCGCGTCGGCAAACAGCCAATAGGCCATGTCCGGCCGACCCCACGGACCGTACACAGTGAAAAACCGAAGGCCGACCGTCTGCAAACCGTACAAATGCGTGTAGGAATGACTCATCAGCTCGTTGGCCTTCTTGGTCGCGGCATACAAACTAACCGGATTATCCACCGGATCGGACTCGCTGAATGGTATTTTTTTGTTTCCGCCGTATACGCTGGAACTGGAGGCATAAACCAGTCGCGGAGTTTTCGCGTGGCGGCAAGCTTCGAGGATATTCAGGTGTCCTTCCAGATTGGACTTCTGATAGGCCGACGGATTCTGAATGGAATACCTCACGCCCGCCTGCGCAGCCAAATGGCAAACCCTATCAAACTGATGTTGCTGGAACAATTCCGTCAGAAACCCGTAGTCTTCCAGATCGCCCTCGACCGCCGTGTAGCCCTTTCGCCCTTCGAGCCGCGCACTGCGGGCTTCTTTCAGCGAAACGTCGTAATAATCATTAAAGTTGTCGAACCCGACCACTTCATGGCCGTCGGCCAGCAACGACTCAACCATATGCATGCCGATAAAACCGGCGGATCCTGTTACAAAAATTTTCACCACATCCTCCAAGCAGGCTACCGCCCTCGGTCAAACGGGGGTTTTTCCCCGAAACCTTCCATTTTGTTTTCGGCTATGTATTTCGCAATCACTCGCGAAATGAACTCTTATGCGGCCGGTTCCAGTGCCTCCATCGACACTTCCGCCTCCACCGCAGTTCCCATCAATTCCATCAAAATTTTCACCCGTTCGCCGCCCGGAAGAACCTGCGTCACGATGGCACGCAATCCCCGCATTGCCCCATCAACCATCACGGCCTGATCGCCCGCTTTCAATTCCGGTTCTTTGATCAGAATGGCCGGACCATCCGCCATCTCAGCGCGAAGAGCCTCCACAATGACCCCGGGAATCTGGGCGCACTCGCCGGCAAAGCGGACCAGCCCCCGCACCCCGACCGCGCCGGAAACGGCGCGAACGTTTTTATTGAAATCAAACTGGGCGAACAGATAGCCGGGAAACAGCGCCTCATCAAACCAGACTTTCCCGCGTACCGTGTTGCGCTGGAATCGGATACGAGGACAGAACACCTCGACACCTTCCAACCTTTGGAGCTGGCCGACAGCAATATGCTCCCGTTTAGGCTGTGTGCGGACACAAAGCCAAGGACGCGGCGTTAGGTTTGGAATCATCTGTTCCATTGCACTAGTCAGGTTTCATAAAATTCGAAGCGAAGGGCAAAAGTGCGCCAGCCCGTTTCTGCCAGCCCTGTAACCGTTCTATCCGTTCGGCAATAAACTCTTTATTCTCCGAGCTGTCCTCTTCCAGCAAACTGGTTATCCGCGCTATTCGCGCCTGTCCGCTATCCAGATGAGGGCGAACCTGCTCATTGACAAAACCGGAGACGATTCTACGCAATTCAGCTTCCGCCGTAAAGAAATCGCGCCGATCGCCCGCCACATAAACCGAATTAACCGCCCCGAACGAACGAAGAATTTTCAAACCCTGACTGGTTGAACCCTTACTGATCTTCAGTTTTCGCATCAGGTCATCAATACACATCGGTTGTGGGGAGATAAAGAGAACGCCGTAAAGCTCCCCTACGGAGCGAGGTAGACTCAAAGCTCCTGCGATACGGACAAAAACATCCACGACTTCTTTTTCGAGCTCCGAAAGCGCCGACTGCATGGCACACCCTCCGATGATTCAGATTGTTCATAAAATAATGAACAGCCAGGGCTTTAACAAGTTAAATTCCCGTAAAATCAATATGTTAGAGCGGCTTAATTTCCGAATTTTGGAGCTCTGATTATTTGGATCAGCGGATTTTTGCATCATTCGAAAATCCACCGGCTAACTCAAGGCCAACCAAGCCATTCCCCTAGATTTGCCCTTGACCCTCCCCAGCTGGAAGCGTAGATTGCCCGCCTTGAAGTTGGTCTTTGGATAGAGAGTGGGCCCCCGGTCCGCTCTTTTTTGCTCCAAGGCTTTGTTATTTTAGTTTTTTGAAATCGGGAGGGGACGATGAACAGCGAACTGAGTGCCGTTGTAGAATACATGGAACGCGAGCGTGGAGTTGATCGCGAAACCATTATTGAAGCGATTGAATCCGCTTTGCAGAGTGCTGCGAACAAAACTATGGCTGACGCCGAAGATCTTCGCGTGGTCATCAGTCGTGAAACCCTTGATATTAAAGCGTTTGCCCGCAAAAAAGTGGTCGTGGCTGTTGATAACCGCTACAGCGAAGTCAGCCTCGCCGAAGCTCGGCGCACCAATCCAGAGGCCCAGCTCGATGAAATGATAGAAATCGAGTCAACGCCGCGCAACTTCGGCCGCATCGCCGCCCAAACCGCCAAACAGACGATTCTTCAACGCATCCGTCAGGCTGAAAAGAGCCGGATTTTCGATGATTACAAAAACCGGACAGGCGAAATCGTCACCGGAACCGTACGCCGCTTCGAGCGCAGCACCGTGATTGTGGAACTTGATCACGGCGCCGAAGGGGTAATGCCTTCCAAAGAGCGCGTTCCGACGGAAGAATATGAAGTGGGCGAGCGCATCCGCGCCTATATCGTCACCATTAAAGAGCGTGAGTCCGGCCCGGAAATCATGCTGTCGCGCGCCCATCCCGACTTCGTCCGCCGTTTATTCGAGATGGAAGTCTCAGAAATTGCCGACGGCACCATGGAAATCCGCGGCATCGCCCGCGAAGCGGGGTATCGCAGCAAAGTGGCGGTGATCTCGCACGACGAACGGGTTGATCCCGTCGGCGCCTGCGTCGGCATCCGCGGAATGCGCGTCAAAAACATCGTTCGCGAACTTAACGGCGAAAAAATTGACATCGTCCGCTGGAGTGATGATATCAAGACTCTCGTTATTAATGCACTGGCACCCGCCAAACTTAAAACGGTTGAGGCCGACGAACCGACCCATACCGTCACTGTCACCGTAGACGCCGACCAGCTCTCGCTGGCCATCGGCAAGCGCGGACAGAATGCCCGCCTCACGTCGAAGCTGATCGGCTGGCGCGTTGACATCCAGAAGGATGAAGAAGCGATGAATTTTGAAGAACGCGTTGCCGCAGCTGTCTCCGGACTGGTCGCGGTTGAAGGCATCGGTGAAGAATGGGCGGAAAAACTGGTTTACGCCGGATTCCTCACCATCGAAGGCATTATGGCCGCCGATCTATCCGACCTCGAAGAAATCGAGGACGTCACACCCGAACAGGCGCAGGCTCTCTGGAGCGCTGCCGAAAAAGCCTACACGGCAAAACATGGTGAAATTAAAGAATGAGAGTCCACGAACTAGCCACTGATTTAGACGTAGCCGTCGAAGAGCTTCTTGAAATCCTCAGCGATGTGGAAATCAAAGCCGAAGACGGACAAAGTCTCCTTGCCGACAAAGAAGTTGCCCTTGTCTGCGACGAGCTCGGCTTCGCCTCCATCGAAGCGGCCCGTGCGGCCACGGCGGCCAAAAAAGCCCCCGCTCCGGCGGAAAAACCAAAAGCTCCTTTGAAAGCCGTTCCTTCCGAGCCAATTGCAGAAGAAGAGCCCGCAGAAGAAGTGTCCAACGTCCTTGCTTTTGCCAAGCCGCAGATTCCTGTGAAAGAGCTGGCTGAAAAGCTGGCCCTCAAGCCAAACCAGCTGATTGCTGAGCTGATGAAGATGAACATCTTCGCCTCGCTCAATCAGGACATCGACATCAAGATTGCGCAGAAGATCGGCGAGAAGCACGGGTTTGTCGTTGAGCTGAAGAAGAAAGATAAGCCGCAACCCAAGCCGACGGAAGCCGTACCGCGCAAACCGGTTGCGCCGATTGAAAAAGACCGTCCCGAGGATCTTGAAATCCGTCCACCAATCGTCACATTCATGGGCCATGTCGACCACGGCAAAACTTCGCTACTCGACCGCATTCGCAACACCAAGGTGGTTGCAGGCGAGTCGGGCGGCATTACTCAACATATCGGCGCCTACACGGTCGATATGGATGCGCGGCAAATCAC
>JADYZA010000037.1 GCA_020853375.1 Verrucomicrobiota bacterium
CGGCCCTCAACGACGGCGAAATCAAAAACAAAAAAAGCGTCAACGTTCCCGGCGCCAAACTCGACCTGCCCGCGCTCACCGAAAAGGATGCTGAATTCATCGACTGGGCCACACGCAACCCCGTGGATTTCATCGCCCACTCCTTTGTCCGCTGCCGCGAAGATATCCTGGCCATTCAGGGAATTCTCGACCTGCGACGCAGCCCGATCAAAATTATCGCCAAAATTGAAAACCGCGAAGGCGTGGATCATCTGGAATCCATTCTGGATGTCGCGCACGGCATCATGGTGGCGCGCGGCGACCTCGGCATCGAAATCCCGGCCGAAGAAGTTCCCGGCGTTCAAAAGCAGATGATCATGGCCTGCATCCGCCGGGCAAAACCGGTCATCACCGCCACGCAGATGCTCCAATCCATGGTGGACAATCCGCGCCCCACCCGCGCCGAAGTCAGCGACGTCGCCAACGCCATCTACGACGGCACCGACGCCATCATGCTCAGCGGCGAAACCGCCTACGGAAAATTTCCGGTGGAATCAGTTCAGATGATGGCTAAGATTGCCCAAACCGTGGAATCGCAAAAAGAATCCCTTCTGTCCACCCTGCCGGTGCATCAGCAAAGACATGCCGTCATGCCGCGCAACCATCTGGCTAAAGCGGCCGTCTCCTGCGCCGCCGCGCTACCGGTCAAAGCCATCATCACCAGCACCCGCGCCGGTGAGACCGCCCGCATCTGCGCCTCGTACCGCGGGAAAATCCCGATTCTCGCTCTATCGGATTACATGAGCACTGTCCGCCAGCTCTCGCTCAGCTACGGCGTTTATTCGGCGAACATTCAGGTGACCCAAACCACCGACGACGAACTCGTCAAAGTCTGTCTGCGAAAAATGCTGGACGAAAAACGGATTGAAATGAACGACCTGATCGTCTTCATCGGCGGCGGACATAAAGACGCCTCACAGCACACCAACATGATCCAGATCGAAACCCCCGCCATGCTGCTCAAGCAGTAATCCGCACAGATCATTCGTAAAATGCGAAAGCGCCGTAGCCGACAACCTGGTCGCGCGGCCCGGCGGTATCGCCGGAATTCCGCAAATCAACCATCTCGGCGCGCATCTTTTTCTGTTTCGCCAGACGAAGCAATCCAGAGATTGGAACCAGCCCGCAGGCGTTGTCGTAATCCAGTCCGCGCGAATTAAGTTCCGCAATCGCTTTGGCGGCGGACGAATCCATGGTGCGGGCGGTTGCGTAGTTTTCGTAATGGCTGAGATCGGAACTGATGACAATCAGCGTTTCCGGTCCGCCCCAGCATTTCTCCAGCACCTCGGCAACTTCCTCGGCGGAAGCGTCGCCAGCCACCAGCGGAAGCAGAGTAAAGTCGCCCAGCACCACCTGCAGAAACGGAACCTGAACTTCCAAACTGTGTTCCTGCGCGTGGGCCGCGTCGCTGATTTGAATAAAGTTTGGCCGCGCAACGGAAACTTCGCCCAGCGGCGTGCGCCATGCCGGAGCGCTGGAAGATGCCAGCCCGCGCAACGCCACGCGGTGCGACGGACCGATCAGCACAACGCGCGAAATTTTTTCGGGATTAATCAGTTTATAAACGCTGGCGGCGATCGGACCGGAATACATATAACCGGCATGCGGCACGATAATCGCTTTCGGGTGCGGCCCAGGTTTTGCGGCAGCCAGAAACCCTTCGATCATCCGGCGCAGTTCGCCGGAGTCCGCCGGATAAAACATTCCCGCCACGGCGGGCTCTCTGATCATCCCTCTCATGGCCCGAATTTTAATAGATGCGCAACGACGTGAACAGGGTTATTCTTCCGCCATAAAAACGGCGCGGCACTGGCATTTGCGAAACGACGGGCTGATCGAATGTGATCTCTGTCCGCATCATTGTCATATCGCAGATGGAAAGAGCGGCATATGCTTCGCCCGGCAACGGATCGGTGACGAAGTGGGCGGTTACAAGCCTTGGAAAAAATGTACCGTGGCATTTCAGCGCCTACCGCCCGACAACTCAGTGGAATAAAGCGCCAGCCACGCCGTTACAAACCCTTCTGGAGGCCAAACACATCGCCGCCTGATTTTTCCCAACGTTTGGAAAACAAATCATCAGTCCTGATGAAAGCCGATTCGGCGTTTCGGCGGGTCAGGCGGCGGAGCCAGCAGAGGTTGGAGCTGCTCCCAGATCAGTCCGAGAGCCTGATCATGCTCCAGCAGTGTTTTATCAATTTCAGCCAGCCGTTTCAGAATCATCGCATTGGCGGCAAGCTGTTCACGCATCCGGACGAAGGCCCTGATCACAAACAGGCTCATCGCCACTGCTTCCGGGCTGTTCAGCACCATCGCCGCCATCATCGCCCCGTGCTCCGTAAAAGCTCGAGGCAAAAATCGCGGGTCGCGATGCCGCTGGGAACCGGTCACAATTTGTGACCGGTTCATCGTATCTTGTTCGATCTCAGTGTGTTCTGAACTTGAGGTCACAATTTGCGACTTCAAGTCGCGCCACTCTTGAGTGGTCAGCTGAAACATTAAATCCTCCGGAAACCGGTCGGCATTGCGTTTTACCGCCTGATTCAGCACCTTGGTCTGAACGCCGTAAAGTCCGGCGAGGTCGGCATCTAGAATCACTTTCTGGCCGCGCAGAGTCAAAATCAGAGGATCAATTCGAATGGGTTCGTTCATATCAGTCCATCTCCTTTCGCGCATTGCCGCCGTAATTTCTTAAAACTTTCGAAGTTATAGTTAATTGTTCCAGCCTTTGGAAGTGCGCTTTTTACCGGAAAAAGAAAAAGCCGCCCCGGAAACCGGAGCGGCTTTTCGATGAGGCAGGTCGCCTTACTTGGTGATGACCTTGATCAGGTCGAGCACTTTGCAGGAATAACCCCATTCGTTGTCGTACCAGGAAACGACTTTGACGAAGGTCTTGTCGAGCTGGATGCCGGCTTTGGCGTCGAAGACCGATGTGCAGGTTTCGTCGCGGAAGTCGGTGGAGACCACGTCTTCTTCGGTGTAGCCAAGGATGCCCTTGAGCGAACCTTCGGAAGCTTCTTTCATCGCGGCGCAGATGTCTTTGTAGGAAGCTTCTTTCTTCAGAACAACCGTCAGGTCGACAACGGACACGTCGGATGTCGGTACGCGGAAGGCCATACCGGTCAGCTTGCCGTTGAGTTCCGGAATCACCACGCCGACCGCTTTGGCGGCGCCGGTGGAGGACGGAATGATGTTTTCGAGAATACCGCGGCCGCCGCGCCAGTCTTTAGCGGAAGGACCGTCAACGGTTTTCTGAGTTTCAGTAGCTGCGTGTACGGTGGTCATCAGTCCTTTTTCGATTCCGAACTTGTCGTTCAAAACCTTGGCAACCGGAGCCAGACAGTTGGTGGTGCAGGAAGCGTTGGAAACGATCGTCTGACCGGCAGAGCTGTCGGTGTTGACGCCGCAGACGAACATCGGAGTGTCATCTTTGGACGGAGCGGAAAGAACAACCTTCTTCGCGCCGGCATCGATGTGCTTCTGAGCGGTTTCCTTGGTCAGGAAGAAACCGGTGGATTCAACGACGACTTCAGCGCCGATTTCGTTCCACTTCAGGTTCGACGGATCTTTTTCAGCGGTGATGCGGATTTCTTTGCCGTTGACGATCAGTTTGCCGTTTTTAACTTCGACGGTGCCTTTGAACTGACCGTGTACGGAGTCAAATTTGAGCATGTAAGCCAGATAGTCGACATCCAGCAGGTCGTTGATGCCGACCACTTCAATATCCTTGCGGGCGGCGGCGGCGCGGAACACCATGCGGCCGATACGTCCGAAGCCGTTAATACCAATCTTTGTAGCCATTTCTATCTCCCTTTGTAAGCCCTTCTCGGGCTGGTTTTTTATAAAATCCCGCGAACCCTACCGGAACACCCCCAGAGCGTCAATCCTATGCTCCCGTAAACTTGACACCCTAATCCAAAGCCCCGACACTCTCCGCAAACAAAGGATTTTTATGATTAAACGCTCTTATCTACTCACACGCGTCATGGGCATTCCGGTCCGGCTTCATATCACCCTGATCATCCTGCTAATTTTTGCCGCCTTTAAATTCAGCTTTCTAGGAATTCTCTACATGGCCGGCCTGTTCACCAGCATTGCGCTGCACGAACTCGGTCACTCCTGGGTCGCCATCCGCAAAGGGTGCAAGGTTCGGGAAATCCTGCTGTTGCCGATCGGCGGCGTTGCAAAAATGGACGCCATTCCATCGCGTCCGATGGATGAGTTTCTCGTAGCTGTCGCCGGGCCCCTGACTAGTTTCGCACTGGCCGGACTGTTCTGGCTTTTGTGCGAACCCGGGTTTCTGACGATGCTGTTTGCCAGCTTGTCCGGCATCAATCTGATGCTAGGTCTGTTCAACCTGCTTCCATCCTTTCCGATGGACGGCGGGCGCATCTTCCGCGCCGCTCTGACGCCGCGGCTTGGAAGACTGAAAGCCACCGCGCTGGCCGCGCGCATCGGACGCATCCTAGCCGTTGCCGGAGGCCTGTTCGGCCTGATCGATCATGACTATATTCTGGTTCTGATCGCCATCTTCATCTATCAGGCGGCAGGCGCGGAATACCGTGCGGTTTATTTACAGCAAATGAGTGAAGGCTGGTTTACCGGCGGACAGCCCG
>JADYZA010000038.1 GCA_020853375.1 Verrucomicrobiota bacterium
ATAGCGGGTGTTGTCCCTCAGGTAACGCTGGGATTTGGCGTATTTTTCCGCGTCGTAAAGTCCCTGAAACTCCGCCGTAATTTCTGTGGAAACGTTCCGGACGTTGAGCGTTTCGACGATCAGGTCGAGCAGCCAGTTGAAGATCAGCAGGGCTAAGATAAAGATTAAATATGCGTTCATAATGCCGCGCAGGATAGATGGAGAATCTGGCCGCAAAAAGCACAAAAGGGTGCAAAAAAAGCAGAAGAGAGAGGTTTCCCACGAATCACTCGAATCAACACGAATGCGAAATCCTGATTTGTGAAAATTCGTGTGATTCGTGGGCAAATGTGTTTTGTGTTTTTTGTGGCTGAAAAGGCGAACAACTGATGTCTTTTGCTTGATGGGGCGGGGTAGGAAAGCTACCTTGTGCCGCTATGAGTAAAACACTGTTTGACAAGATTTGGGATGCGCACGTCGTCAAGGATCTGGGCGGCGGCGAAGTGCTTTTGTATATCGACCGCCATCTGGTGCACGAGGTGACCAGTCCTCAGGCGTTTGAAGGGCTTCGTCTGACCAACCGCAAGGTGCGTTGTCCTGAGCGGACGTTCGCCACGATGGACCATAATGTTCCGACGGACGAAAACCGGATGAACATCACCGATCCGATCGCCAAGGCGCAGGTGGACGCGCTGACGGATAACGCGGCGGAAACCGGCGTTACTCTTTTTCCGCTGGGCGATGACCGCCAGGGCGTTATTCACATCATTGGCCCGGAGCAGGGTATTGTTCTTCCCGGCATGACAGTGGTTTGCGGCGATTCGCATACGGCGACGCACGGCGCGTTCGGTTCGATCGCGTTCGGTATCGGCACTTCCGAAGTAGAACATGTGCTGGCGACTCAAACTCTGCGCCAGAAGAAACCGAAAAACTATAAAGTCGAATTTACCGGCAAACTCCAAAAGGGCGTGACCGCCAAGGATATGGTGCTGAAACTGATCGGCATGATCGGCACGGCGGGCGGAACCGGTTGCGCGTTTGAGTTTTGCGGCGAAGCGATCCGCAATTTGTCGATGGAAGGTCGCTTGACGATCTGCAATATGGCGATTGAAGGCGGCGCGCGCGCCGGTCTGGTTGCTCCCGATCAGGTGACGTTTGACTATATCGCTTCCGGCAATCGCCATTATGCGCCGAAGGGCGAGGCGCTGACGAAAGCCATTTCGGAATGGAAGAAGTTTTATACCGATGCAGGCGCGAAGTTTGATCATGTGCTAACGATTGATGTGAGCGATCTGGCTCCGCAGGTAACCTGGGGAACAAGCCCCGGCATGGTGACCGATGTGACCGGAAAAGTTCCGGCGCTGGATGCCGTGCCGGAATACAGCCCGGCCGATGTCCGCGCGGCGCTGGATTACATGGGTCTTGAGTCCGGCATGAAAATGACCGACATCAAGATCGACACCGTTTTCATCGGCAGCTGCACCAATGGACGCATCGAAGACCTTCGCGAAGCCGCCGCTGTTATCAAAGGTAAAAAGGTGGCCAAGGGTGTGCGCGTGCTGGTGGTGCCGGGTTCCGAAGCGGTGCGTTACGCCGCCGAAAAGGAACGACTCGACCGCATTTTCGTCGAGGCTGGTGCCGAATGGCGTTATGCCGGTTGCAGCATGTGCCTAGCGATGAATCCCGACAAGCTGAAGGATAAGGAGCGCTGCGCTTCAACTTCCAACCGCAACTTTGAAGGACGTCAAGGCAAGGGCGGACGCACTCATCTGGTCAGCCCCGCAATGGCCGCCGCCGCCGCGGTTGCTGGTCACTTTGTAGATATTCGGAAAATTTAACCACGGAGTGCACGGAGAACACGGAGGAGTAAGGATTTAAAATCTCTGAGTCTCAGTGTCCTCAAGCGAGCGCAGTGAGCGGGTGGTAAAAAGGAGTTAAGATGGAAAAGTTCAAAACATTTACAGGTGTGGTTGCCGGTGTGGATCGCGCAAACATTGATACCGATGCGATCATTCCGAAGGAATATCTGAAGTCGATCAAGCGGACCGGGTTCGGCGCGGCGCTGTTTTCCGACTGGCGTTATAACAATGACGGGTCGGATAATCCGTCGTTTGTTCTCAATCAACCTGCCACCAAAGGCGCGCAGGTTTTGGTGGCGCGTAATAACTTCGGTTGCGGATCGAGCCGCGAACATGCTGTCTGGGCGGTTCAGCAATACGGTTTCAACGTAGTGATTGCGCCGAGTGAAGGCGATACACCGGCTTTTGCCGACATTTTCCGCGGCAACTGCGGCAAAAACGGATTATTGACGATTGAGATGACCGCCGCGCAGGTGGATGCGATTTTCCAAACCTTGGAAAAGGAGCCGGGTGTGAAAGCCACGGTTGATCTGGAAGCGCAGACTGTTTCCGTGCATGCGGCGGGCGGCGACAAGGTTTATTCGTTCAGCGCCGATCCGGTTCTGCGGAACAAACTGTTGAATGGTTTGGACGATATTGCCCAGACGCTCCAGTACGAGGCTGATATCGCGGCGTATGAGTCGCGGCACTGCGCCTGATTTGCCGGAGAAAACCGTATGAAGCTTCCTGACATCCTCGCTTTTCCTGACGTTAAACAGCGAATTCAGGAAGCGCTGGCTGAAGACCTTGGCGCTAAACAACTTGATGCCACCACGTTCGCACTAGTTCCAAAGGGCGAAACGGCGGAGGCTCATCTGGTTTCCCGCGAGTCCGGAATTCTGGCTGGCGGATCGATTGCTGCCGAGGTGTTCCGTCAGGTGGATTCATCCATCAAGGTGATTCAGAAAAAGGCCGACGGGACAGCCGTTCATCCCGGCGATGTCGTGCTGACGATTTCCGGCTCCGCTCGTGCCATGCTGATTGCCGAACGCACCGCGCTGAACTTTATTCAGCGCATGACCGGCATTGCCACAATAACCCGCCGATATGTTGATGAGGCCGGAAATCCGGATGTGCTGATTCTTGATACGCGCAAAACCACGCCAACTCTGCGGACGTTCGAAAAATACGCGGTCGTCTGCGGCGGCGGAACCAATCACCGCTACGGGTTGTTCGACCGGGTTTTGATCAAAGATAACCATCTTGCCCATTGGATCCGCGAAGGCGGAAGCCTGGCCGGAGCGGTTACGGAAGCGCGGAAAAAATATCCTGAACTGCTGGTCGAAGTGGAAGTGGATACCGTTGAGCAGTTGAAAGAAGTTCTGACGGCGAAGCCCGACTGGGTGCTTCTCGACAATATGCCGCCGCCGGTTTTGCGTGAATGTGTGAAACTTTGCGCCGGAATTTGTAAAACGGAAGCGTCCGGCGGTGTGAACCTGAAAACGATCCGCGAAATCGCTCAAACTGGCGTTGATGCGGTTTCGATCGGTGCGCTGACTCATTCCGCGCCGTCCGCTGATCTTGCACTGGATTTCGTCTAATGACTGCTAAACCGGCAACACTTGTCATTGATATCGGCAACACCAGCACGTCGCTAGCCGTGGCGAATGGACTGAAACTTTCATCAATTCAGCGCATGCCTTCAGACGAACCGGCACTCAAACTGCGCGCAGTTCCGAAGCGGGCCGTGATTGCTTCTGTAAAACCTGGCGTCAATAAGCGCTGGATTCAATTTCTCAAGAAACAAGGCGTCGTCGAAATTCTCTGGGTGAATCACACGGTTAATTTAGGAGTGCCGATTTCGTATCCAAAGCCTGAAACGATCGGCGCTGACCGCCTCGCCAATGCTTGTGAGGCTGCCGCCGACTACGGCGCACCGGTCGTCGTTTGCGATTTCGGCACGGCGCTGACCTTTGACATTGTCAAAAAACACGAAGGGTACGTCGGCGGGATTATCTGTCCCGGACTGCCGCTCATGTTTGACTATCTCGCCGAAAAGACGGCGCTGCTTCCGCATATCAAGCCGGTCAAGACGACGCATGTTGTCGGCAAGAGCACTGAAGAGGCGATGCGGATTGGCGCGCATCTCGGTTATCTCGGCATGGTGAAAGAGATTTTGGCTCAACTTAGAAAAGAGTTGGGAAAGGGAACCAAAGTCTGCGCCACCGGTGGTTTTGCTCAGTGGGTTTTCCAAGGTTGGGAACATCCGGTTCCGGTGGATCCTCAACTGACGCTCAAAGGGCTTGCCCGCATCGCAACGCTCAACTGATGTCAGGATGGTGTTTGGTTTTTTCGAACCGGGCCATGATGAAGTAGGCGCAGGGAACGACGAGCAGGGTGAATAAAGTGGAAATCAAAACACCGTCGATGATAGCCAGTGCCATTGGCTGACGGGTTTCTGCTCCAGCTCCAAGCCCCAGCGCAATCGGGAGTGCGGCGGCTATTGTCGCGGCGGATGTCATCAAAATCGGTCTCAATCGGATTGGTGCAGCGGTTAAAATAGCTTCTTTCAGTGGCAGACCTTCTGCGCGCTTCCGGTTCATAAATTCGACCAGCAGAATCGAATTTTTCTTCACCACGCCCATTAAAAGAATGATGCCGATGGCGCTGTAGAGATTCAATGACTGGTTGCTTGCCCGCAGCGTTATCAGTGCACCGGTGATGCTGAACGGCAGTGCCAGCAGAACGGTGAAGGGGTGGATGAAACTATTGAACTGCGATGCGAGAACCATGTAGGCGACCACAATACCCAGAATAAAAGCGATCCAGAGTCCGCCGAAAGAATCGTTGAATGTCTTGGCGCCGCCTTCCAGGTTAAAGGTGTAGCCGGGCGGAAGAATTTCGTGTGAAATTTTCGCCGCCTCTTCCAGCGCTGTGGCTTGTGAGGCGCCGGGCGCGAGATTGGCTGTCACCGAGATAGCGCGCTGGCGGTTGACTCGGCTGATGCTTTGCAGCGTTTTGACGTTTTCCAGTCGCACCACATCGCCGAGCGGAATCAGTTCGCCGTATGAGTTGCGAATGGTCAGGGCTTTCAAATCTTCTGCACTCAATCGGTCTTCGGGGGTCAGTCGTAGACGGATGTCATAGCGCCGTCCATCGCGGGTGAATTTACCCTGTCGAATCCCGCCCATTGCCGCATTTACGGTTCGTCCGATGCCATCCATTGTGACGCCCCGCGCGGCGGCGGCCTGCCGATCCGGAAAAATTCGGACTTCGGGCATACCGGTTCGGAAGTTATTGTCTAGGTCGACGACGAGTCCGGTTTTTTCCAGCCGTTCCATGATTTGTTTGGCGGAGGATTCGAGTACACCGTAGTCCGGTCCATTGATATTGAATTCAACCGGCAGCGCGCGACGCGCCGTGAGACCGCGTGCCGACATATCCTGAAATGAGACTTTTAACCCTTTGGTGTTTCCAAGGTCTTTGCGAAATTCATTCATCAGTTCCGACTGAGTTTTCTGCCGTTGATTCCGTTCCACCAGCGTGAGTCCCATGCTGGCCTGGTTGGGTATACCGCTGCCGACCATGGTGAAAGAGCGCAGGATTTCGGGGCGCGTTTTAAAGTATGCTTCGACTTCCCGAACCCGTGTATCGGTCATAGCCAGGGATGTTCCTACGGGAGCCCGGAGATTGACTATGATGTACGATTGATCCTGAGACGGGACAAATTCACGCCGGAGGGATTTTCCGAGTTGGAGAGACCCAGCAAAAATTATCACCGCCACGATTAATACGATCCAGCGCCACTTCAGAACCACGGGAATGAGTCGGCCATAGCCGCGGCTGAACCAGTTAAACACCGCTCCGGAACTTCGCTCCAGCCAGCCCATTTTTTTACGGCGAGACATCATCATGGAAAGCCGCATCGGTGTGAGGGTGATTGCTTCAATAAGTGACAGCAGTACCGCCGCCGTCATGGTCACACCGAACTGGTAGAAGAACCGACCGATCACTCCGGACATGAAGGCCACCGGCAGGAAGATGGCAACGACAGCGGCGGTCGTGGCGATGGCCGCAAAGATGATTTCGCGCGATCCGTCCCGTGCGGCTTCGACCTTGCCTTTTCCCATCTCGAAGTGCCGGACAATGTTTTCCAGCACCATGATGGAATCGTCCACCACAATACCAATGGCCAGCGCCAGGCCGAGCAGAGTGAACGTGTTGAGTGTGAATCCGGAAAAATAGAGGATCGTGAATGTGCCGATGATGGATGTCGGGATCGAAAGAATAATGTTGAATCCGGAACTCCATGTTCCGAGAAACAGGAAACAGATCAGCGCTGTCAGAATGGCGGCGGTTATCAGTTCATGCTCCGTCGCTTTGACGGCCTGTTCGACGGGAAGGGTAAGATCGACATTGACCTGAAGCTTCATACCGGATGGTAATGACGTTTGAAGTTCCGCCATTCGCGCTTTGACCAGCCGTCCGACTTCAATTTCATTCGCGCCGCGTTGTTTGCTGACTCCGATAACCAGACCCGGTTCCCCAGAAATTCGCACAAGGCGACGAACATCACTCAGGCCGTCTTCAATCCGAGCGACATCCTTCAGAAAAATGACGGCATCCTGAATCGGTTGTCCGCCACGGTGTGTGATGGGGATGTTGGCAACCTGCTCAACCGTCAACCCTTCGCCCATCATCCTGAGATTTGTTTCGGTTTTGGAGTTTTCAACGTATCCGGCGGCCAGTTCGGAATGCTCCTGTTCAATCGCCTGCTTGAGATCGAGAAAGGTCAGTTCGTATTGTTTTAGTTTTTCTGTATTCACCCACAGGCGCAGATTGCGCTCACCAAATCCGTAGAGAACGACCTCGCCGACGCCGGGAATAACCTGAAGCTGATCCAGCAGGAATGTTTCAACATAGTCCACCAGTTCGCGCGGTGATTGCGTACCGGACACTCCGAGCCGGAGAATCGGTTCTCCCTCGGATGAAGTTTTCTGGATAACCGGCGGATTCACATTCAACGGAAGGCGCAGTTCGGCCAGCGCTCCCTGAACTTCCTGCAGGGCGGCGTCGATGTCCCGGCTAAGTTCAAATTCCAAGTCAATTGAGGCGGTTCCCTGCCGTACTGTTGAGCGGATTTCCTTCAACCCATCCACGGAAATCACAAGTTCTTCAATTTTATCAACGAGCTCGGATTCCATGATCTCCGGAGCGGCACCTTCCCAGGCAACGCGGATTCCGAGGACTGGAAAATCGATATCCGGCATTTGGCTGACACCCATCCGGTTGACGCTGATGGCGCCAAAAACGATCAAGCCGAACATAAGCATCCATGCGAACACCGGGCGGCGGATGGAAAAATCGGAAAGCGTCATGGTGCAACCTTTCCAGCGGCGACGTGCAGATGAATCATATCGGCGCGCAGTTGATTTGCCAGAGCCGCTTCGCGACGGCGGAGTGCCCAGTACTGCACGGTGGCCGAGAGGACATCGAGATTATTGACGCGGCCCAGCTCATAATCTTTTTGCAAAAGTGCCAGCGTGTCGGAGGACACGCCGATTGCCGCCTGCAACTCCGACCACTGTTTCAGTTCGTAGAAAAGCGACTGGTACGCCTGCCGGACGTCCCGTTCCGAAGAGCGCTGTAACTCCGCCAGACGCAGTTCGCTGATCCGGAGCTGCTGACTTGCTTCAGCGATTCGCGCCGACCGTCTGCCTTTGTCGAACAGAGGAATTTCAACGCTTAAAACAATATCCCACTCGTTTTGAGTCTGAGGATCCCGGTAAAGATAGCTGTTCCCATCCAAAGTCACCTTGGGTGCGCGGTCGGATTTAGCGGCTTGCATGTCAAACCGCGATGCTTCGACGCCGGCTTCGCCCGCCTTAATGTCAGAACGGCCAGTCGCAGCCATAAGATACTTGTCCACTTGATCAACAGCGGGCAGCGGCGTCTGATCGACAACCTGAAGGCTGGATGCGGGTTGTCCGGTCATGAACGCCAGCAACTCCAGTGATGCGGCGCACGATTGATTAAGCTGTTCAATCGTTATCTTCACTTCCGCAATCTGGCTTAAAGTCGTCAGCAGGTCAGACTGCTTAGAACGTCCGAGTTTGATCCGGCGTTCCAACTCCGCAGCCCGGCTTTCCAGAGCCTTAATCTGTTCCTGCGCCGATTCCCGCTGATTTTGAAATGAACGGATTTGGTAGAACACATCGGCAACATCCTCATAAAGCAAAAGGCGCGCATGCTCCGTATCAAGCGAGCGTGCAAGGCTGTCCGCTTGTCTGGCGTTGGCAGCGCGGGCATTGCGGAAACCGTCAAACACGATCCAGCTCGCGCTGACACCAGCCCGGCGGGAATCGCTGTCAGGATTCCATTTGGTATCACCCTTGGCGCTGACTTCCGGCCATACGGCGCCTATTGCTTGACGGTAACGGGCTTCCGCCGCACGCCACTCCGCAACACTGATCTGAAGCGATTCGCTTTTCGCCAAAGCCAGTTCATACGCCGTTGAGAGATTGATCTCCGCCGCCCGTGACGAGGGAACTGCAAACAGCAGAAACAGCCCTGTAACCGCAAGAAACAACTTCTTAGGCATCAGTGAATTCATGTCCGCAAGCATCCCACAGTCGGCGGAGGGTGTTCAATTACCAATGTACTTTGAATCGAATATCAGACCTTTCTGAGCAATAGCCAGAGGAAGAATGGTCCGCCGAGCAGCGACGTAATGAGTCCGGCGGGCATTTCGACTGGGGCGAGCAGCGTACGCGCCAGTCCGTCGCAGATGACCAAAAACGCGCCGCCAAGCAATATAACCGCCGGGAAAAGTTTCCGATGATCGGAACCGACGAGCTGTCGTCCAATGTGCGGAACCATCAGTCCGACAAAAGCAATCGGGCCGCAGAAGGCGACAGCGGCGCCAGTCATCAGCGATGCCGAAAAAAACAGCAGTATTTTTGTGCGGTCAACATTTACGCCGCGCGCACTGGCCAGCTCTTCGCCAATCAAAAGCAGATTCATTTCGCGCGTCAGCAACACGGCGATCACCAGTCCGATGGCGGTGAAGACCGCCAGATTGATTGGTGTGGTGAAGCCAACCACCGAAAAGCCGCCCATCAGCCAGCGGATCATCCGGAATGTTTCACCGGGATCGCTGAAATACTGCATCAGCAGAATCAGACTGGAAAAAAACAGATTCACCGCCACGCCTGCCAGCAAGAGCGTTGCGGACGAAAAGCCGCTTTTGGCCCGCGCCAGCCCATAAACCAGCAACACCGTTCCTAGTGCGCCGAGAAATCCGGCGACCGAGGTTCCGGAAACGCCGAGACAAAGTAGCGGTGCGGCGAAGCGCATCCAGATCGTGGCGCCGAGCGCCGCGCCGCCGGAAACGCCGAGCGTGTCCGGCGTCGCCAGCGGATTACGGAAGAGCGCCTGGAAAATCATTCCGCTCGTTGCCAGCGCAATACCTGCCAGAAACGCCGTCAGGACGCGCGGAATCCGCAGCTTCATCAGAATTTCGCGGCCCATCGGATCGTGTAGCACGTCGGTGCTTCCAATCATTGGAAACACGGCGAGCGCTGTGAGGCTCAGCAAAATCAAGATGGCGAATTTCAGTTTCATTGCTCGGATGCCGGGGCGAGGGTTTCTTTACGGACAAAGGCGGTTTCGAAAAGCGTTTCGAGCGGCGCTGGCTGAATTAGTTCGTGTGGGGTGCCGGTGAAAAGCGTTCGTCCGTCTTTCAAGGCGATGATGCGGTCGCTCCAGTGCGCGGCGCTGTTCAGATCGTGGTTGACGGCCAGAATGGTGACACCGCGTTCGACGTTGATTTTTTTGAGAAGCCTCATCACTTCCGTTTGGTGTCGCCAGTCAAGGAATGTGGCCGGCTCGTCCAGCAGCATAACCGGTGTTTCCTGCGCCAGCGCGGCGGCGATGTAAACTTTCTGCCGTTCGCCGCCGGAGAGCGTGCGGAACGTTCGGGTTCTGAACTGTGTCGTGCCGGTAATTTCCAGTGCCTGTTCGACCGCATCTTCGTCCTGCTTCTGGGCCGGAGACAGCGCGGATAAGTAAGGATAGCGGCCCATCATGACAAAATCATAAACCGCCAGCGGAAATTCAATGTCGTGCGTTTGAGGAACATAGCTGACTTGGCGTGCCAGTGCGCGGCTGTCGTAACCGCGGCATTCGGTTCCGCCGATTTTTGCCGAACCGCTGTATGGATACATGCCGAGCAGGCAGCGTAGCAACGTTGTTTTTCCCGCGCCGTTCGGGCCGATGATCGAAACGTATTCTCCTTGGCCGATGTCAAACGAGACACCCCGCAAAATCGGTGAGCCGTTCAGCTCCAGCGCAAGGTTTTCAATCTGGATGGCGTTATTCATGGATGGCGTTGATGAAATCTTGAAGGAGCAGAACAAAACGCGGCCCCGGAATCGAGGCGTAATCGTTGGTAATCACGACGGCCCGGTAAGGCTTCCAGGCATTGGAACTAAAATGTCCAGGGTTTGGGAAAATATCGATGACGACATCGGGGCGCAGTGTCGCCAAACCTTCCGGTGAAATTTCAGGATATTTCGCGACGGATTCTCCGCAGGCATTGATGCCGCCGGCGCGATCGATCAACTCGTCGTAAAAAGTGCCGTTGGCGGCGACGTACATCCGGCTCAGGCTTTCGTCATGGCCGACGCAAACGAGAACCCGAGGTTTCCAACCCTTGGAACTGGCTGAGTCAGAGTCAGCTGTTTTTTTCAGAGATTGGAATAAGGCTTGAGCTTCGACCTCCGCGCCGCAGGCTTTGCCGATGGTGAGAATGGACTGCATGATTTCGCTGATGTGTTCGTGCGCCACGCCCAGGAAGGGAATGCCAAGAGCCTTGAGTTGCGCTTGAATGTCTTTTTGTGTTTCAAGCCCGATAACTAAGTCAGGCTGGAGCGCCACAATCATTTCCCAATTCGGATCGTAGACGCCGCCGACGGACGGTTTTTGCGCGGCCTCCGGCGGGTAAACGGTGTAACGACTCACGCCGACAACCGAATTACTTAAGCCGAGCGCGTAGAGAATTTCCGCGGTATTGGGTGCTATCGCTATGATGCGCAGACCTTGGTGCGGACTTTGCACACGCCGCTCCCCGCACCCCGCAAGGAGCAGGGCGGCGGCGAGCAACACTGTGCTTTTCAGTGACATTAGAATTTCAGGTTCAGCCCGGCTTTATACGTTCGCTCCGGTGCGGGATAGAAGCCAGCGCCCCAGCCGTAGTCCGTAACGTGGAAGTTGTATTTCGTTGCAAAGATGTTGTCCACTCCGGCGAAAACTTTGGTCTCGAATTTTTTGATCGGCAGTTTGTATTCAAGCAGTGAGTCGAAAATTGTGTAATCAGACTGTTTTGATGCCGAACTGTTACTGTTGTCACCCAGCGAGGACATGCTTCCCATGTAAGTCATGTGGGTATTGAGGGTCAGTGCGTCGGTCAGGAACAGCGCAAGATTGATGTCGAGTTTGTTCTGCGGAACCCACGGAATCTCGTTGCCTTTATTCACTCCGGCGGTGAACTCGGACTGAAGCCAGGTGTAGTAACCGTCGAGGGCGAAAGCTTCGTTTTTATAACCAGCATGCAGTTCAACACCTAGGTGTGTGGTTTCTTAGAGATTTTCATTAAAATAAAAGGCGTTTTCTGCAATTTCGTCTTTCATGTCCGTGCGAAAAACCGTTGCTTGCAGTATTACGTTGGTAACAGGCATGAATTCGACTCCGGTTTCATAGTTAATGCCGGTTTCAGGTTTGAGATCTTTGTTAAAAGAATCGCCCCAATAACCGGCATAACTAGCTTGTTCATCAACAAACGGATAGCGGTAAGTGCGGTCTATACCGACGAATAATTTCACTCTGTCATCAGGTATCCAATTGAGGGAGGCTTGCCCTGCATTTTCAGTTTGGCGGATTTCATCATCATACGGCGTGGCTCCTTTCTTTTGAACGACGCTGACTTTGTTTTCTTCCCGCCGCGCTCCGGCATTAAGTGACAACCGGTCGGTCAGATGGAGCGTGTCGGAAAAATAGCCACCCACCAGTTCTTTGGTGACCTTGGTGTCGGCGGCCAGAAGTGTACGGCTAGGATTGGTAAATCTTTTCATTCGCAGCGTTTCCCGCGCAAGGTCACTACCGAGAATGAACTCGTTGTCCATACCGGCGACCGGTGTCAATATTGTGAATTTTGGAGAGAGTGTGTAACTGCCGAGAGTGTAGTCGTAGTAGTTTGAATAAAGAGGCCAGTCTGACTGCAGTTTTTTTTGGGTTGTTCCGCCATCCAGATTGAAAATCAGTTCGTCAGTCATCAAAGCCTCAAGACCGCTGCTAAAAGTATAATATGTTCCGGAAGCATCAGATGGTTTAGTAGATTGCCGCCGATCCTGCTGAACCTGTGTCAGCGTGAGTGAGCCCGGTAGTTCGTGCTGCTCTTTGACGACCGAAGCTTCGGCATAGGCGGAAAGTTGGTCGTTGATGTCACCGCTCAGACGCAGACTGCCGGATGAGGTATCATAGGCGGAATGGTCGCGGTAGCCGTCGCCGGACTGATGCCCGGCGGTTGCCACATAGCCGAGTCCGTCCAGTTTTCCGGAGGTGACCACGTTTTGATCATACGCTCCGTAACTTCCTGCCGAAGCCTGAAGCGAAGTTTGCGGAACATCTGCGCCGTCGCGAGTAATGATGTTAATGACGCCGCCGACAGCGTGATCGCCATAGAGAACTGAGTTAGGGCCGCGGACGACTTCAATGCGTTCAACGGCCTGCATGGGAATCTGTGCCCAGTTGATGCCGTACATATCAGGGCGATTTAATTTACGTCCGTTGAGAAGAACCAGCACTTTGCCGTGCGGGTTGTCGCCGCCGAATCCGCGAATATTCACAGTAGCCTCCGACGGATTGTCGGCGTAGTTGCTGAAAAATAGCCCTGCCTTTTTCTCCAGCGCTTCGGGGACGGAAGTGTAGTGTCCTTCAGCAATATCCTGTGCCGTGACGACCGATGGATTGCCGGCCACGGTTCGCACTTCGCTGGCGCTGCGTGTCGCGGTGACGACAATACGTTCCGCGCTCGTGATAGCATTGGTATTTGTGATTTCGGCAAAGGTGCCGGTAAACAGCGAGCCGCTCAGTGCGACTCCGAGGATACATTTTTTCATCAGTTCCATTTCTGCCTCTTACGCGGAGGCGGGTTTTGGTTTCGGCAGAAAGGCGGTGTTCCGGCTTTACGGTTGCGCGACAGCGGCTGGTTTTCACAGCACTTTCCCTGCGCTTTCTGCATCAGTGGCGCAAGGTAGGCAAACGATTCGTGCGGGTCAAGAATTTAGTCGTCGTTTTCTAAACCGGATTTTCCGGTTTGATACAAACGGCGGTAACGGGCAGGAGTGATGCCCATCTGTTTGCGGAACTGTTTTATGAAATAGCTTTGATCGCCGAAGCCGGTTTCATAAGCGATGTCTGTGCAGTTCATGTCGCTCTTTTCCAAAAGTCGTTGCGCTTCCTGCACGCGAAGCTGATGAACATGTTGCAGAACCGTTTTCCCGGTAATTTCTTTAACCAGATGAGCGATACGAAATGTGCTGAGACCAATCTCTTTGGATAGAGCTTCAAGTGTGACCGATTCATGGAAGTTGCCGCTCAGATAATTGAGAATTCGGGCAACGGTTTCATTGGTCTGACTATGCCCTTGCAGATGAATATTGCGCATAAAGTCGTCGAGTGCGTCGGCAACGACGTTGGAAAGCGTTTCAAAATCAGATGCATCAATAATTTTTGTCATCCATGCATGATTTTTTTCGATCAAGGCGCTCATGTGAGGACTTTCTTCGAGTGCGCTACGAACAAGATAGCCCATCATTTCAATGACGTGCGCTTTGATCAGACGGATGTCGGCAGTATGTGAAAATAAGGCTCCGAGGGTTTTGTTAAGTTCACGCCGAGCGCCTTTTTTGTCGCCCGCTTTCATGAGCGAAATCAAGGTGCGTTCATCATCCATAAATGCCCGTGCGCCCGGCTTCTGTTTGCGCCGGTGAATTTCTTCGGCGATCTGTCGTTGCTGGAGTGCTTTTTTGCGATTCTCGCTTAACCGCAGCATGTCCCAGTTGAGTTCGCAGCAGGTCAGAGCAAATAGGAACTCCGCCGCCTTCTGCGGACGTTCTCGATTTGTCCAAGTCGGAAGATTCTTAACGTAATTTTGTGCTGTGCTGCGGTTGCATCCCGATGTGGTTAGCTGATTGATTGTTTCCAGACGATCATGAGGATCGCTTTCAAACATGACGGCCCCGCCGAGTAATCCTCCGAGAATTTCTTTTTCTTTTACGACTGGAATGATCCAGCTGATGACGTTGGGCAAAAGGAAAAAAATGTACGGTTCTCCCCAGCGGACGGCTTCGGCTAGTCCATAATTGCGGACGTTAACTAATGCAGGAAGATTTGTAATCGCATCTTTTTTATCCGGGCAGTGCCCCGACGGTGTGATTTCACACAAACTAAGTTCGAACGAGTTCCGATAGCTTTTCTGGATTCGCTTGAGTGCAGTCACGGGCAAGATAGCCATATTTTTCTCCACCAAGTAACGCTCGTTAACAGCCGGAAAATAAAAAACCAAACCCGTTTCGGCAAGATCGTTATATATTTTATTTAAAATGCCTATTTTATTAAGGTGTTTCTAGTACAGTTTGCGAATCACTCAACCTAAAGGAGATATCTATGGCCAGAAATGAAGAACTGTTTAATGCGATTATGAATGGTAAGCGAAAGGACGTTGCTGTTCTGGTTCAGGCTGAAGTAAATGCCGGAACAAATGTTGGAACCATCCTGATGGATTCCATGATTCCTGCGATGCGTGAAATTGGCGCACGGTTTTCGCGCAACGAAGTTTATGTTCCGGAAATGCTGATCGCCGCCCGCGCCATGCAGGCTGGTTTGAACATTATTGATCCGCTTCTCACGAAGAGCGGTCATGAATCGCTGGGTAAGGTTGCCGTTGGCTCAGTCAAGGGCGACTTGCACGATATCGGAAAAAATCTGGTTGCCATGATGGTGAAGGGTGCCGGTTATGAAATCATGGATCTCGGAGTGGATTGTGACATAGCCAAATACGATGAGGCGGTCAGCAATGGTGCTCAAGTGATCATGCTCAGCGCGTTGCTGACCACCACCATGCCGTACATGAAAGAAATCGTGACGCACTTTAAAGCCAAAGGTTCTTCTGTAAAAATCCTGATCGGTGGAGCTCCGGTAACACAGGATTACGCCAACGAAATTGGTGCAGACGGCTATGCCACTGATGCGAATCAGGCGGTGGCTGCAGTCGAAAAGGCGCTAGGCAAAAAATCCTAAGCTGCCAAGAAGCGGCAGGTGTTCAATAGAGTATCAAAGCGTTATCTGAAAATTATATAGGAGATTGATTATGCCTTACGTCGGAGCCGTGGAAGATTTTCGCACCATTCGTCGGTTGGGAACCCCTAAGCAGGTTCCTTGTGTCGCGCAGAGTGAAGAGTGTGATGTCAAATGGTATGGCAAATATTGCTATGAAGAATTCTGCCAATCCGGCGACAAAATTTCCGAAGTCTGGTCAGCTGCGATTCAGGAGTTTGACTATGACTGGGCTTGGGTTCAAATCGATGACTGTTTTGAATTTGAACCGCTCGGCATCGACTGTCCCGGACGGGATAACATTCTGCGGGCAACTCACGGTACTTGACCGGAAGGCAAAGGGCTGGATTTAGTTAAAAAAATGAATCCGCTTACCGATGGAAGAATGCCGGAAAAACTAAAGGCGATTCGTAAATTGCGCGAAAAATTCGGTGATACCGTATTGATTACCGGCAGTTGCGCCGCGCCATTTTCAGCCATTGGTCTGATGTGGGGAATTCAA
>JADYZA010000039.1 GCA_020853375.1 Verrucomicrobiota bacterium
CCCAGAATGAGTACAAGCATTGGATTCTCCTAGCTACGCATGGTGCCGCCGAAGGGGCGGTAATGAGCGCGGCCTTTTTCAAGCTCGGACTGCGCGCGCACGGTATAACGCACGTAAGGCAAAGCTTGAAGACGTTCGATATTGATCGGCTGAGCGGTCAGTTCGCAGATGCCGTAGGTGCCTTTTTCGATGCGGCGCAACGCGGCGTCGATTTCGAAAATAACTTCCTGCTCGCTGCCCATCATGTTGAGTTCCATTTCACGGTCGAACGTATCGGTACCCTGATCGGACAGCGACGGATCGCGCTGATTGGCTTCCAAATTATCGCGCGAAAGAGCGCTGTATTCGCCGGAAACGCGCTCACGGAGCGTCAACAAAACTTCCTTGAACTCACGAACCTCTTTGGCTGTCAGTTTTCGAGCTGGCACTGAGGAAGGAATCGGCGCTGGAGGCTTCGGATGAGAAACCGGAATGCGCGTAATAACGGTTTTCTTCGGGGCGGCCGGTGCTTTTTTAACTGCGACTTTTTTTGCCCCAACTTTTTTGGCTGGGGCTTTTTTCGCTGGAACTTTTTTAGCGACAGCCTTTTTGGCCGGTGCTTTCTTGGCAGGTGTCTTAGCCGGTGCTTTTTTCACAGCTTTTTTTGCTGTTTTTGCCTTCGAAACTTTTTTTGAAGCCATTCGCGAAGCCTTTCCATTATCCAAAAAATCGATACCCAGCGGGAAAATAAGGGGGTGCTTTTAGCACGGGGCTGACAGAAGTGTCAATCGGCATCCCCTTCAAATTCAGAAAACCGTCAAACCGTCCCAGGGCACCTCGATTCCGGCAGGTAAAGACGATTGCAACGCGTCGTGATCTGAATGGTGCGTCAGATGAGTCAGGAATGACCGTTTTGCGCCGATTTGCTGTAAATGCTCCACACACTCGCCGATTGAAAAGTGGGTGGAGTGCTTTCCCGGACGCAACCCGTCGAGAATCATCACATCAAGATGTTCCAATGTCTGGAAGCTCTGTTCCGGAATGCCGGAACAGTCAGGAATATAAGCGAAGCCTTTACCTTCCGCATCAATCCGGAAGCCGTAAACGATATCCTCGCCGTGCATAACCGGAACCGGTGTGATCTGCGCACTGCCGACCTGCACCGGCGCGCGCATTTCTGTGAAGACAACACGCGGCACTCCGCCGAACGAGTGGCTCTGTTTGTCCACGTAATCGAACTTGCGCCGCATCGCGGCGATGGTTTCCGGCGAGCCGTAAACCGGAATATGTCCATTCTGCAGATCGCTGAAGCGGCGGATATCGTCAAAACCGAAAATATGATCGGCGTGCGGATGGGTGATGAAAACCGCATCGACCCGCTCTACTCCGAACGTCAGCACCTGATCGCGCAGATCCGGCGGCGTGTCGAAAAGCAGATGTTTTCCACCTGCCTGAATATAGAGACTGCACCGGCGGCGTTTATTTTTCGGCTTGTCCGACTGGCAGACTGCGCAACGGCATCCAATCATTGGAATTCCGTGCGATGTTCCCGTGCCTAGAAAAGTCGCCTTCATGACAAACGGTTTTTATAGTCTTCGTAGTGAAACTCACGGACGATTTCGACTGCATCGCCGCGCTGGATGGCAATCGACGGATGCTGAATTCCATTGAACATGGTGGTTTTGACCATCGAATAATGTGCCATGTCTTCGAAAATCAACCGGTCGCCCGGTTTGAGCGGCTGGTCGAATGAATAATCGCCGATCACATCGCCCGCCAGACAGCTCATCCCCGCCAACCGGTACGTATGCGCTTTTTCGCCCGCCTGCCCTGCGCCGGTAATGTTCGGACGATACGGCATTTCCAGCACGTCGGGCATGTGACAGGTGCAAGAGCAGTCTAGAATCGCAATGGCTCCGGCGTTTTTCACCACGTCGAGCACGGTGGTAATCAGAACGCCGGTGTTGAGCGCCACCGCTTCGCCCGGCTCCAGAATCACCTGCACGCCGTACTTTTTCTTAAAATCATTGATGAGCTGGCAGAGCAGATCGATATCGTAGTCGTCGCGCGTAATGTGGTGTCCGCCACCAAAGTTGACCCAGTCTAGTTGCGGCAGAAACTCGCCGAACTTTTCTTCGACGGCCTTCAGCGTGATTTCCAGAGCATCGGCATTCTGCTCGCAAAGCGTATGAAAATGCAGTCCGCTGATCCCTTCGAGACTTTCACCGTCGAACTGGTCACGGGTAATGCCAAGACGCGACTTCGGGGCGCAGGGATCATACATCGGTGTCCGGCCCGTCGAACATTCTGGGTTAATCCGCAACCCGGCTTTGACCGGTCGTTTCAATGTCTGGAAAAGCGGTTTGAACTTTTTCCACTGGGCAAAGGAGTTGAAATCCATTTCGTCGCACAGAATCAGCAGTTCGCGCACATCCGCCTCGCTATAGGCTGCGGCGAACGCATGGACTTCGCCGCCAAACTCTTCGCGGCCAAGCCGCGCTTCCCACGGCGAACTGGCACAAACGCCGTTCAGCGTTTTTTTCAGAAGTGGAAACGTGCTCCACATGGC
>JADYZA010000040.1 GCA_020853375.1 Verrucomicrobiota bacterium
CTCTTCAGCAGATCAGCGCGTCTCGGCGACGTGCTGGCGAGAATCAGTTTTTGTTTGGTTTCCATAGATTGGAAAGATAGCATCGGCCTGTTTTTGAAAAGCAGAGGATAAACAAAGCATGAAGAAATACCACTTCAATAAACGGGTTCTGGTCACCGGCGGGGCCGGATTTCTCGGATCGCACCTGTGCGAGGCTTTATTGAAAAGCGACTGCGATGTTGTCTGTGCGGACAATTTTTTCACTGGGCGGCGCGGCAACGTGGCGCACCTGATGGATAATCCTCGGTTTGAGATTTTGCGTCACGACGTCACATTTCCGTTGTTTGTGGAAGTGGATGAAATTTACAATCTGGCCTGTCCGGCGTCGCCGCCGCACTATCAGCACGATCCCGTTCAGACCACTAAAACCAGCGTACTCGGCGCCATCAATATGCTTGGTCTGGCCAAACGCGTGAAAGCGAAAATTTTCCAAGCCTCGACCAGTGAAGTCTACGGCGACCCGGAAATTCATCCGCAGCCTGAAAGCTACTGGGGCCGCGTTAACCCGATCGGCACCCGTTCCTGCTACGATGAAGGCAAGCGTTGCGCCGAAACCCTCTTCTTCGATTACTACCGCCAGAACCGCGTGAAAATCAAAGTCGCTCGCATTTTCAATACCTACGGCCCGAACATGCATCCTAACGATGGGCGAGTGGTCAGCAATTTCATAATGCAGGCTCTGCGCGGCGAACCGATCACGATTTATGGAACCGGACAGCAGACCCGCTCGTTCTGTTACGTCAGTGACCTGATTGCCGGCTTTCTTGCATTGATGGCTTCGCCTGACGAAGTCACCGGCCCGGTCAACCTCGGAAACCCCGGCGAATTCACCATGCTGGAATTGGCCGAAACCGTCATCAAACTGACGGATTCCAAGTCCGAACTGATTTTTAAGCCGCTTCCGGCGGATGATCCGAAACAGCGCCAGCCGAACATCACCATCGCCAAAGAAAAGCTGGGCTGGGAACCGAAAGTTCCGCTTGAAGAAGGGCTCAAGCACACCATCAAATACTTCAAGCAGTACGTTTGAGCGCACTATGAAAAAGACTGACGCTCCGATTTTGAAATACAGCGCCGAAGGGTGCTCGGCAAAAATTGAGAAGTTCCTGCTCCGCCCGCCGGTGGAGAGGGGTGCGGACAAAATTGCCGCTGATGTGCTGGCGGAAATCAAAAAACACGGTGACAGCGCCGTCGTGAAGTTCGCGCGGCAGTTTGACCGCTCGCCGGTTACGCTGGCCACGATGCGCGTTACAAAAGCCGAAATCGCATCCGCCAAAAAAACAGTTGATGCCGGATTTAAAAAGGCGGCCAAAGAAGCACACAAACGGATTGCGGAATTCGCCATCGCCGGATTGCGTGAAGATTGGCGGATGCCTGCGCCGCAGGGCGGCTGGCTCGGCGAAAAATTTGTCGCGCTCGACCGCGTCGGTGCCTATATCCCAGGCGGCGCCGCACCGCTGGCTTCGACCGCGCTGATGACGCTGACGCTGGCTGAAGTCGCGGGAGTTCCGGAGCGCGTTGCCTGCACACCCGCCACGGCGGACGGCACGGTGAATCCATACGTTCTTTTTGCGCTCGATCTGGCGGGCGCGACCGAAATTTATAAAGTCGGCGGCATTCAGGCAGTCGGCGCGATGGCCTACGGCACCAAGACGATCAAGAAGGTGCAGAAAATTGTCGGCCCCGGCGGACCGTATGTGACGGCCGCAAAACGGCTGGTTTACGGTGAAGTCGCGCTCGACATGGTTGCCGGTCCGAGCGAAATCGCGGTGCTGGCCGATGACTCAGCCAATCCCGCGCACGTTGCCGCCGATCTGCTTTCGCAGGCCGAACACGGAACCGGTTCCGAAAAAGCATTACTGGTTACTCCGTCCGAAAAACTGGCGAAAGCCGTTCGCGCGGAACTTGAAATTCAATCTGCGAAACTGACGCGCCAGAAACCGGTGGCTGAAGTGCTGGCCAACGGTTGTATTCTGGTCGTGGTTCCAGACCTTGGAAAAGGCATTGAACTTTGCAACCGCTTCGCGCCGGAGCATATGGAAGTGATTGTGAAAACCGCTGAACGGGTTGCGGAAAAAATTTACCGAGCCGGTGCGATTTTTATCGGGCCGTGGACGCCGGAGGCGGTCGGGGATTTTGCGGCGGGGCCGAGCCACGTTTTGCCGACCGGCGGAACGGCGGCCTTTTTCTCCGGATTGACGGTTGAAGATTTCCGCCGCCGCGTGAGCCTGATTCATTTCACCAAAAACGATCTGAAAGAAACGGTTTCTGTAGTTGAAGCGTTTGGCCGTGTGGAAACGCTCGATGCCCACGCCCGCTCCGCCACGATCCGGCTTGATTAACTTGTTTCGCCAGGTGCGTCGGAAAGTTCGGCTTTTTCGATTTTTTCAAATCGGCTGGTGATTTTCCGCGCTGAAGTCTGAACCTCATCCACATCTTTTTGCGCCTGACCGATGTGCGCGGCCAGCTTGTCCATACGATCTTGGAACCGGTTGAAATCCTGTGACAGCGCGGCGAGATGTTCCTGGATGATGTGGACTTGCTTGCGGGTGGCGGCATCTTTCAGTACAGCCCGCGCGGTGGTGAGCACCGCCATCATGGTGGTCGGCGAGACCATCCAGACCCGCGCGCGCTGCGCTTCTTCGACGAGATCCGGGTAGTGTCCGTGGATTTCTGAGAAAACCGCTTCCGCCGGTATAAACATCATTGCGCCGTCAGAGGTTTCGCCTGAGATAATATATTTTCCGGAGATGTCCTTGATGTGTTTTTTGATGTCCTGCCGGAACTGCCGCTCGGCGGCGGTACGATCCGCATCGCCCAGCGCTAAGTCCGTCATCCGCTGGTAACTTTCCAGCGGGAATTTTGAGTCGATGCAAATGGTGCCGGTTGGTTCGGGAAGAAACAGCGCGCAATCAGTCCGCACGCCATTGGGGAAGGTGTATTGAAGCGAGTAACTGTTTTCGGGCATCATATTCGAGATGAGCGCGCCAAGCTGAATCTCGCCAAAGGCTCCGCGGGAACGTTTGTCCGACAGAATTTCTTGAAGACTGACGACGTTGCTGGTCAGTTGGCCGATTTTTTCCTGGGCTTTATCAATCAGCGCGAGCCGTTTGAGAACATCGCCGAAAACGGTGGTGGTGTCCTTAAATCCTTTTTCCAGACGCTGTTCCACTTTTTCGCCGATTTGATCCAGACGCTGGTTGTTAGAGGTGATTAGTTTTTCAATCTGGGTTTGTACGGTTTCTTCACTTTTCCGGGTTCGGGAGTCGATCTGTTCCGTCAGGGTGTTGAGGTTTTGGGTGAGCATACCAAGTTGCGCATCGCGGCGTCCGCTTCCGTGCAAGGCGACGCCCGTCTGAGCCAGAGTCAGCAGAACGAGGAGAATCATCAAAATCAGGATAAAAAGTTCCATAAAAGTCTCCAAGCAGGCCGTGCATCGACCCGCGGTGCTTGACACTTTACCCGCCCCGCCCGATACTGCAACCGTTTTGTTGTTAAGAGCTAATGCGTAAAAGTATGAAATTTTTCCGTAAAAAAGACAGCCATCCCGCCGAACCCCGCATAGTCAAAACGGACTCGGCTCCCGGCCAGAGTTTTTACTCACAGTATGCCGGCGAAGCGCCTTTGGACGAATATTCCGACACCCGCGGGCCGCAGCAGACCCGCCAGACTTCGCGGCATAGCCCGGCGCACCGCCGGGAAGTCAGCAACCGTGCAGGAAGTTGGGCCATTGCGTTTCTCCTGTTGCGGGCCGTTCTCATAGTTGTGCTATTGGTCGGCGGGTTTATTGTCCTTAAACTCGTACTGACCCGCCTGAACAAGCCTTCCGAGAAAGAACAACAGGTATGGGCCGCAAATGCCGCTCGGATGGGAAAAGCCGAAATATCTGTGACGGCAACGGCTGCGGCGATTTCCCAAGAGCTGGCCGTCAGCCCCGCGATGATTGAGCAACGGTTGGGGCAGTGGGAACAGGCGGAGCGGCTCGTGCGCTCCGCTGAAGCGTTAACCCGCCGGGGGATCAACGAAGAGGCTGTGCAGCGGCTCGGCCAGGCTCTGCGCATTGCGCCGAATAACCGGGAAGCTCTATTGTTGCTCATCGATACATATATGCAACTTGGGCTCTATGCCGAAGCCGTTCCATTGTGTATTCGCCAGCTGGATCAGAACAGCCGTCAGCCGGAGCTCCAGATGAAGCTTCTTCGGGCTTTGCAGTCCAGCGGGCAAATCGATGCCGGGCTGATGCTTGCCAACCGGATGCTTTTGGATCAGCCGAACAACGAAGCAGTGCTTTCTATTGCGGCGGCGGGACAAATCGGGCTGGGCAACACCGATGCTGCTCTGGCCATGTTCAAAAAGATGCTCGAAAACAACGACCATAATATTGCCGCGTTACAAAACTGCGGGAAAATTTATTTTGACCGGCGCGACTATGAAGCGGCCATCCCGTATTATCTCGAACTGGTGCGGCTGGATTCAAAACCGGACTATTATCAAATGCTCGCCCGAGCCTATGCGCAGCAGGATCAGGCCAGTCGGGCTGTTGTTTTCATGGGTCAAGCCTCCAGTCTTTTCGGCGGCAATGCGGTTTCTCCTTGGTTGAGGGATGCCCAGTTCGATCCGATCCGAGAGAGCGTCGAGTTCCGCTCTTTTGCCGACCGGATTGTCGGTGTTGAAACTCGCAAGGCTATTGAAGCGATCAGTAGACGTGAGACTGGAAAAACGACTTCGGATCAAAGCTTGCCTGATGCGCCTAAGCGGCCTGACTCCGAGATGCTGTTGCGAAAGAGATAGGAAATAAAGACCGCCAAATGATTTTCGCTCAAAAGGTGCGGCGCCCGCTGGTAGGTGTCGCCCTTGCCGTTGCGGCAGGGTTGGGGCTTACTCGTTATCTTGGCGGAACCCCGTTGTTAATGCTCGGAGTCGCCGCCATTTTGCTGGCGGTTATTTGTCTCCTTCTCCCGCGCCGGAACACGGATTTGTTGATTTATATTGCCTGCGGGCTGTTGTCTGCCACGCATAGCGCCATTGATAAAATGCCTACATTTTCCCGCGCGGTTTTGCCTGTTGCAGAAGTGAATTTCCATGAGCAGGAACTGACCGGTACGGTGGAGGATGAGCCGGCAGTTGGGGACGAAACAGTCTCCTTTCTGTTTCGTGCGGACAGAGTCCAGTGCGGGAAAGACTCTCTACCGGCCGATGCGATGCTTCGGGTTTATCTGAAAAGGCCCACAACTCCAATTCTGTTCGGCGAGCGGTGGAGTTTGAAAGGCCGCTACACCGGTTATGAAGTTCCGCGTGGCGGCGCTGACGGACTTCTGACCGTTTCCGGAATCAATGCCCGCAAGATCAAAGAGGCGGGGGACACGTTTGCCGGGCGGTGTTATGCGGTCCGTCGACACGCCGCTGCGCTTCTTTGTTCGGGCGCGGAGACTTTCTCTACACAGACGCAACTGCTTCGTGCCATGTTGCTGGGATACCGGCAGGATATTCCTCCGGATCTTTATCAGCTGTTCACGCGGACCGGAACGCTGCATATCTTTGCCATTTCCGGTCAGCATGTCGTGATTCTCGCGGCCATCTTTATCGCCGGACTGAAAATTTTTGGCATTTCCCGTCCCCGCTGGGGGCTGTGGCTTCTTCCTGTTCTTTTTCTGTACATATTCACAACCGGACTGCAACCCAGCGCGTTACGCGCTTTGGCGATGGCCGCGGTTTTTTTCGTTGCCCCGTTCGCAGGTCGGCGGCCTGACGCCCTGTCGTCTATAGCGTTGGCGACTATTCTGTTGCTTGTGTTTTGCCCTGCGAACATCGGGGATCCGGGCTTTCTGTTATCATTCGTTGTAGTTTTCGGACTCATCATCGTTAACGGCTGGGCCGTGCGGCAGGTCAACGGATTGCGGTTAACCGGCTGGGATGCGCCTCTGAAACAGCTCAGCGGAGCGAACCCGTTTGCTGTATTGTTGCGCAATATCGGATTGCTGATGCTGACTTCGCTGGCGGCCTGGATTTTTTCCGCACCGATCTGCGCGCATTTTTTCAATACGCTTTCTCCGGTTGCGCTGATTGGAAATCTGGCGGTTATCCCTTTGACGTTTATGATCATGCTGTCGGGCTGTCTCGCCTTGCTGGGCGGCGTTCTATTTCTTCCGGCGGCGATCCTTTTCAACCAAGCCAGCCTTTTGTTGATCAGCCTGCTGATTTGGATTGTCCGCTACCTCGCTTCACTGCCCGGAGCCTGCTGGGCGGTTCGCGCCCCGTCCGCGATCACGACGAGCCTTTGGTATGCCGGAATGATTTTGTTTTTCACTGGCCCGGCCCGCTGGAGGAAGGGTGCGGTCGTGCTGGTGTTATCGTCTGTCGTGTTGTGGGGTGCAAAACATTTCGAGCCGTGCCGGGATATCAGGATTCTTCGTGAAGGCAGCTCGGCTCTGGCGCTTCAACTTCCGGAGAATTCCCGCTGGATTCTGGTGACGGATGGCGACTCGTTTAACACGGCGCGCACGATTCGTTTGTTGCAAAGAGAGGGTGTCAACCGCCTGCACACACTGGTGGTGCGCGGTGAAAATGCGGATGCCGAGACCATCCGGCGGCTTCAGGAAATATTTTCGCCGGAGCAGACCCGTCGTGAGGCCTCCGGAGGAGAACTTGATTGGGTCGCAGGCGCCGGGGTGGTGCGCGTTTCGCTGGGGCGTTAAGGATTACTTGGCCTTCTCCAGCGTTGCAGGCGAGGTTTTCAGCTGATCGACAAGCGATTTAAAGCCGCCGCTGTTACGCAGATCGTTGAACTCTTTATTGCTCATCCAAGCCATCGCCATTTCAGGATCCACCAGCTGAACTCCCCGTTTTAGCGCAGCCAGAGCTTTATCCTGCTGCCCGTTCTGAACCTGAACCTGCGCCAGCAGGAAATAGATCGGCGCGACATCCGTCACCTCCTGCGTCAGTTTTGTCAGGAAGGTCGCCGCATCTTTCCATCGGCCCAGCTCCGTTAGGTAGAGAGCGTAGGTCTGCATGCTGTCCAAATCGCCCGGATTCAGATCGAGGTATTTTTCAAAGTGGTAGATCGCTTTGCTATCGAGTTTCATCTTGCGGTAGAGCACCGCTAGATTTTTGTGACAGCCGGGACTTTCTGGACGTAGCTCCAG